>JAISXA010000250.1 GCA_031270685.1 Planctomycetota bacterium | reverse complement strand
ACGGGTGATTGCATCCATCGTTTTCCGAGAATCTCCCCCACAGCCGAAAGGCGATTGAGACGCTCGGGGGGGAGTTGCACACCCTGTAACGCAAACAGACCGAGAATCTCCCCCACAGCCGAAAGGCGATTGAGACCGTACTCGTCCCAGTCGGCATTGGCACGCTGTTGGCGGCCGAGAATCTCCCCCACAGCCGAAAGGCGATTGAGACCACTCCACGAGGTTAAGGCTTTTCTTGTTCGCGGCGGCGCCGAGAATCTCCCCCACAGCCGAAAGGCGATTGAGACTAATCACTCCTGCCAACAGCAGAAGATATAGTGCCAACCGAGAATCTCCCCCACAGCCGAAAGGCGATTGAGACCCGAGGCGATGCGCGAGATGTCCGGCCGCCTCGAGCCGAGAATCTCCCCCACAGCCGAAAGGCGATTGAGACTCGCAGCGGTTAAAACGGATATACCAGCCAGTATCGCTCCGAGAATCTCCCCCACAGCCGAAAGGCGATTGAGACACGCGCTCCCAGGCGTCGGTGGCGTCGTCGAAACGACCCGAGAATCTCCCCCACAGCCGAAAGGCGATTGAGACGCGGAGGTCGTCCACCGAAGAGAAATATTTCGCGGGATCCGAGAATCTCCCCCACAGCCGAAAGGCGATTGAGACGTCCTCCGAGCAACGATCCAAGACCGGTGCCGACAAGCCGAGAATCTCCCCCACAGCCGAAAGGCGATTGAGACCCGCAAGCGGGAAGTTGGTTTCGAACAACCGGTGCCGCCGAGAATCTCCCCCACAGCCGAAAGGCGATTGAGACTCGGTATTGCCGGAACAGGTCGTCGGCGAAATTCTCCACCCCGAGAATCTCCCCCACAGCCGAAAGGCGATTGAGATCCACGGTAGGGAAATTAAGCGTAATGTTGCCGTTAACCCGAGAATCTCCCTTGCAGGTGAAAGGCGATTGAAATACCGCGACCGGGCTTTCGAGGATGTCTTTCCGGTTGACTTTTGGAGAGAATCAAACGAACCGCCGTTTGATTCTCTCCAAAGTTTCTTGGGTTTACATTTTGCGTCGGGAATTATTGCAAGGTCGGCGCTATCGCCCGACAGGGCGAAAAATCAACCCATTGGTCCGTAAGCAGTGACATCTTTGGAGTGACATCTTTGGAGGAAATCGGGCGGCGGTTGGCCCGATTTTCTCCAAAAGTCCACTGTTTTAGAGTTTTTTTTATTTTCTCCCGACAAAGCGGGAAATCCCGGGATACTATGAATTCATGCGATAAACATGCTGTTTTATCCTTGCCGGCGTAATATGGGGAAACGACATGGTTGGCGTCAACACCCGATCCGCGCACAGGCAACACTACGCCAGGGGATAAAACAGCGTTTGATATTGGCGTTGCGCAACGCGGCTTTCCTCCTTCCCAACTTCGCCGGCCATCCCGTCAGGGAATGGCCGGTCCCGCTTTGCGCCCGGATGCCCGTCGCCAAAATCCATCCCAAAAACCCCTTGACAAAACCGGGGAAAGCCTGTACGAAAAATGTAAACATTTACATCGTTTTCCGGCGTCGTTTTCGTTCGCCTTTGCCCGCCGCGCCCGCACCGTCCCCGGCGAACGCCGCACCCGGTTCCGCGATTGGACCGCGCATGTTTCTGGAAATGGAAGCGATCTCGAAATCCTTTCCCGGCGTCAAGGCGCTGGACGCGGTGACGTTGCGGGTCGGAAAGGGTGAAATCCACGCCGTGGTGGGCGAGAACGGGGCGGGGAAGAGCACGCTGATGAACATCCTCGCCGGAGCGCTGCGGAAGGATGCGGGGGCCATCCGCATCGACGGGCGCGAGGTGGAGATCCCCGACGCCCTCGCCGCCCGCAATCTCGGCATCGGGATCGTCTATCAGAACCTCAACATGATCCCCGACCTCGACGTGTCGGAAAATCTGCACCTGTCGGGATTCCGGACCCGGGGCTGGCGCCTCGACAAGAAAGGCATGGCCGATGCCGCGCGCGAGCGCTTGCGGGACCTGGGCGCCGGCATCGATCCCTTCGCCAGGCTCGGTTCGCTCTCGATCGCCGACCGGCAACTGGTCGCCATCGCCCGCGCCATCACCCCGGAAACGCGCATCCTGATCCTGGACGAACCGACCTCGACGCTTACGCCGCGCGAGGTCGAGGCGTTTTTCGCCGTCGTCCGTTCGCTCAAGGAGCGCGGCGTCTCGCTGATCTTCATCAGCCACCATCTCGAGGAGATCTTCTCCGTCACCGAGCGCGTCACCGTGCTCCGGGACGGCGGGCTGGTGGGCGATTGGGATACGCCGTCCATGACCGGCGAGCAGTTGGCGTCGGCCATGGCCGGCCGGCCGGTCGTCGACCTGTTTCCAAAAAGAACGCTGCCGCTTGGCGAGGTGGTCATGGAGGTTCGCGGCCTTTCGTCCCCGGGCAAATTCTCGAAGGTCGGCTTCGGCGTGCGCGCCGGGGAGATTCTCGGCATCGGCGGCCTGGTCGGCGCCGGGCGCACGGAAATTCTTAAAACCATATTCGGGGAACTTCCGAAAAGCGCGGGGGAGATCCGGCTGGACGGCGTCCCGACGGTCATCGCCAGCGCCAGGCGGGCGGTGGAGCTGGGCCTGGCCTATATCCCCGAGGACCGCGCGGGCGAGGGGTTGATACTGGAGTCCAGCCTGGCGGACAACATCATGCTCCCCCGCCTCCGGAAATTTCTCAGGGGCGGCCGCCTTGACCGCAAGGCGCTCCGGAGGGAGAGCGCCCGCCTGTCCGAGCGCCTCGGCATCAAGGCGGCGGGCGTGGACGTCAGGGCGGCGAACCTTTCCGGCGGGAATCAGCAAAAGGCGGCGGTGGCGAAATGGATCGGCGCCGAGCCGAGGGTGCTGCTGCTGGACGAGCCGACGCGCGGCATCGACGTCGGCGCGAAGGCGGAAATATACAAATTGCTGGGGGAAATGGCGGCGAACGGCGTGGCCATCGTCATGGTCAGCTCCGAACTGCCGGAGCTGCTGGCGATAAGCGACCGGATCATGGTGATCTGCCGCGGGGCCGAGGCGGGGGTGTTCGCCCGGGCCGAGGCGACGGCGGAAAAGGTCATGCTCGCGGCGGCGGGAGGGGCGGTCAAATGAACGGGAAAGCGGCGGGCAAATCCCCGGCCTGGCGGCAGGCGAGCGCGTTTCTGGGGCTGATCGGCCTGTGCGGCGTCATGTCGATCGTGTCGGACGCGTTCCTTTCCGCCAACAACCTGATGAACATCCTGTCGCAGATCGCGGTGACCTCCATCGTCGCGGCGGGCATGACCTTCGTCATCCTCACCGGAGGCATCGAATTGTCCGTCGGCTCGGTGATCGGACTTTCCGGCATTCTTTCCGCGTACACGCTCAAGCATACGGGGAACATTCCCTTCGCCGTCGCCGTATGCCTGGCCTCCGGTCTGGCCGGCGGCCTGGCGAGCGGCTATCTCGTCGCCTACCACAAGCTGCCCGCGTTCGTGGCGACGCTGGGGATGATGTCGGTGGCGCGGAGCGTCTGCTTCATCATCACCCAGGGGAAGCCGATCAGCATCTTCCCCGACGCCTTCCGCTGGTTCGGCGCCGGGTACGCCTGGGGGGTTCCGGTCATCGCCGTCGAGATCGCCGTCGTCTTCGTCGTCGCCTGGTTCCTGTTGACGCAACGGCCGTTCGGGCGTTACATCTATTCCATCGGCTCGAACGAAAACGCCACCCGCCTCGCGGGCGTCGACGCCGATTTCCACAAGATGTGCGCCTACGCCATCTGCGGCCTGTTGACCGGCTTCGCGGCGCTGCTGTTCATCGGCCGCATCAATTCCGCCCATCCCACCGGCGGCGTCAGCTATGAAATGAACGCCATCGCCGCCGTGGTCATCGGCGGCACCAGCCTGGCGGGCGGCAGCGGCGCCATCGGCGGCACCCTGATCGGCGCGCTCATCATGGGCGTCATCGCCAACGGCCTCAATTTGCTCAACGTCGATTCCTACTGGCAGGGCGTGGTGCTCGGCGTGGTCATCATTCTCGCCGTGCTCGTCGACATCAAGTCCAAAAGCCGGAATTGACGCTTTGCGGCGCGCGCCGCGGCAGGCGCGGTCGCGGCTTCAAGGCGGGCGCGGCGGCGACGGGGAGTCGCTTCGCGGTTGCGCGGCGCGCGGCGGGCGAAGCGCGGTGGATTGGTATCGGCGGCGGATGGCCGCCGCCGGGTTTTTCATGGTGTCGATAGGGAGGGCTTCGCATGCGTAGATTGTCGCTATTGTTTGCGGTTGCGTTCATGGCCGGTCTGTCCGCCTCGGCCGGGCAGTACCGCTTCGGGTATCTGGTGCAGGACCTGGGCAACCAGTTCTGGGTGACGGTCGCCGAGGGCGTCAAGGCCGGCTGCGCCGAAAAGGGCATTGAGGTCACCGTCCTCGACGCGCGCACCGACGCGGCCCGCGAACTCGCGAACGCCGAGGACCTGATCCAGAAGAAGGTCGACTACATCCTGCTCTCGCCGTGGGATCCGGATTCCGGCTCCAACGTGGTCGAGGTCGCCAACCGCGCCGGCATCCCGGTGTCGGTCCTGGACGTCGGCGTCACCCAGGGCAAGATCGACACCTTCATCATTTCCGACAACCTCGGCGGCGGCAGGCTGGCCGGCGAATTCGCGGTCGAAAAGCTGGGCAAGGGCCCGCACCAGGTCGCGCACATCCAGTGCCAGCTCGGCTACGTCATCACCGCCCTGCGCGGCCAGGGCTTCACCGACGTGGTCGAGGCCAACGGCATGAAGGTCGTCGCCCGCCAGCCCGCGGATTCGCAGCGCAGCCTGGGCATGACCGTCATGCAGAACATCCTCCAGGCCAACCCCGGCATCAAGGCCGTCTTCTCCGAGAACGACGAGATGGCGCTTGGCGCCCTCGAGGCGCTGAACGCCGCCGGGCGCGGAAGCGACATCCTGGTCATCGGCTTCGACGGCACCGACGACGCCGTGGCTTCGATCAAGGCCGGCGGCCTCGCGGGCTCGGTGGCGCAGCAGCCATACGCGATCGGCAAGATGGGCGTGGACATGGCGGTCCGCGCGCTTGCCGGCGAAAAGCTGGAAGAGACCGTTTACGTTCCGGTGAAGCTCCTGACCAAGGACAACCTCTAAGCCGGACATTCGCGAAGTGGGCGTTCAAACCGCCGAACGCCCAATTCGCGGCAATCACGATCCTTAGCGGCGCGGGCGTTTTCGCTTTTCGCGAGGCGGCGAAGCGGCGGTTTAACCGCCGTTTCGCGAAACTTCGGCGCTAAAGGTCGAAGCGGCGCTTCGCCCCCGGCGCTGAACGGGCAATCATGACTTCCATCAAGGATGTGGCGCGCCTGGCCGGAGTGTCCATCGCGACGGTCAGCCGGGCGGTCAACAATCTCGACGTGGTCTCCGGCGAAACCCGCCGCCGCATCCAGTGGGCGGTGGACCGCCTCGGCTACAGCCCCAACCTCGCCGCGCGGTCGCTCAAGCGGCGGAGCGCGAAGTTGCTCGGCCTGCTGGTTCCGGACATCGAAAACCCCTTCTACGCGACCCTGGCCAAGAACATGGAGCGCGAGGCGAGCGGCGCCGGCTACAGCCTCATCCTCTGCAACACCGACGGCCGCATCGAAACGGAGAACCATTACCTGAAGCTCCTGTCCGGCAGGCTTGCGGACGGCATCTTCCTCTGCCGCAGCGCGGTGCGCGCCTCTTCCCTGACCGTTTCCGGCGGCAAGGCCATTCCCCTGGTTTTTCTGGAAAAACAGGAAGAGGGCGACGACCGCCGTTCGGTGATGGTTGACAATTCCGCCGTGGGCGTCCTCGCCGCCCGGCACCTCCTGGCCCTTGGCCACCGGCGCCTCGCCTGCGTCATGGAAGACCGGCGCAGCCTGCCCTTCGCGAGGCGGGTCAGGGGATTTGTCGCGGAGGCGGCGCGCCGCGGCGTCGGGGTCGGGCCGGCGTCGATCGTCGAGGGCGGGCCGCGCATCGCCGACGGCAGGAACGCCATGCAACGCCTGATCCGCAAACGTTCGCCGTCGCGGCCGACCGCCGTGTACTGCACCAACGACCTGCTCGCCTTCGGCGCGATGCAGGCGGTCTTCGAGGCGGGTTTGCGCATCCCCGGGGACATTTCGCTGGTCGGCACCGACGATGTGGCGCAAAGCTCCTACATGTATCCGCCGCTCACGACCGTCCGCCAACCCTACGCCGACATCGCCCGGGAGGCATTGCGGCTGCTCGCCCAAAAAACCGTCCCCGGCGGCGGCGACATCCTCCTGCCCCCGGAACTGGTGGCGCGGGAAAGCGCCGCCCCGCCGGGCGGCGGATGATTCCGGACGCCCGCCGTTCCCGGCTTCCCGGGGCGCGATCCGGAAAATCCGCGGGCGCCGCCAGGCGCGGCCGGCCGCCGCCTTTGCCGCCCCGGGAAGCGGGCGGCCGGGAATTTTTCACGCCAGCAGGTACAGGGCGCCGCCGAGCGCCATGAGCTGGGTCAACAGTTCGAAAAACGGCTGGCTCAGGCGTTTGACCGCCAGCCCTCCGGTGAACACGCCGAGAAACACGAACGGCGCCAGGGGGAGGTTGGCGCGGAGCGTGTCGGCGTTGATGAAGCCGAGGCTGGCCGCGAACGGGATTTTGACCGCGTTCTGGATGAAAAACAGCCAGGCGGCGGTGCCCAGGAACTGCCGCGGCCCAAGCCCGACCGCCATCAGGTACGCGACCCAGGCGGGGCCGCCGTTGTTGGCGAGCATGGTGGTGACGCCGCCGAGAATGCCCATGCCGGCGGCGAACCAGGTTTTCGGGGGCGTCGCGGGCGCCGCCCCGCCCGCGTCGGATGCGGGTCGGTTGTTCCGCCGCCGGCGCTGAATGAAGCTTGCGGCGACCACGCCGACCAGGACGACGGCGATCGTCCTCCGCAGCAGAAGGTCGCCGGCGCCGCCCATGCGCACCGTTTCCCGCGCCAGCAGCCAGCCGGCGCCGATGCCGAGGATCGCCCACGGCAACGCCCGCAGCACGCACGGCCAGCACGCCGACCTGCCGAGCAGCAGCAGGGTGAGGATGTCCGCCAGCACCAGGAGCGGCAGCACGATTCCGAGCGTTTCGCCGGCGGAGAAGAACATCAATAACAGCGGGGTGGTGACGATGGCGCAGCCGAGGATTCCGGTCTTGTTGAATCCGTGCATGAAGGCGGTGAACGCCAGCGCCGCCCATTGCTCGAGGCTCAAGCTCATGTTTCCGCCCCCCCCAGGCGCGCGCGGTAGCTTGCCGCCGGGATCGCGGCGCGCCATGCCCCGTTTTCCAGGTACCAGTCGACGGTCTTCGCGATTCCGGCGGCGAAGCTTTCGCGCGGCGCCCAGCCGAGCTCGCGCCGGATCTTCCGCGAATCCATGGCGTAGCGCCGGTCGTGCCCGGGCCGGTCGCGGACGAACTCGATCAACTCCGCGTGGCGTTTTCCGCCCCGGCGCGGCCGCCGAAGGTCGAGCTCCGCGCAGACCGCCCGCACCAGTTCGAGGTTGGTCATCTCCCCGTCCCCCCCGATGTTGTAGCTTTCGCCGACGCGCCCGGATTCCAGTACCGCCAGCAGCGCGCGCGCATGGTCCTCGACGTACAGCCAGTCGCGCACGTTCATGCCGTCGCCGTAGACCGGCAGCGGCCGCTCCTCGACGGCGTTGAGGATGACGAGGGGCACGAGCTTTTCCGGGAACTGGCGCGGTCCGTAATTGTTCGAGCAGTTGGTGACGATGGTCGGCAGGCCGTAGGTGCGGCGCCACGCCCGCGCCAGATGGTCGGCCGCCGCCTTGCTCGCGGAATAGGGCGAACTCGGGTCATAGGGCGTGGCTTCGGAGAACTTCCCTTCCGGCCCGAGCGACCCGAAAACTTCGTCGGTGGAGACGTGCACCAGCCTGAAATTTTCCGGAGCGCTTCCCGAATCCCGATATTCGCGCGCCGCCTGCAGGAGCCGATAAGAGCCGATCACGTTGGCGTCGAGAAACGCCCGCGGGCCGTCTATCGACCGGTCGACGTGGGATTCGGCCGCGAGATGGATCACCCCGTCCGGCCGGCTCCGCGCGAAAACCCGGGCCAGCGCGTCCGCGTCGCGAATGTCCCCGCGCACGAAAACATAATTGTCCGCGCCCGCCAAATCCGCGGTGGAGAGCGGGTTGGCCGCATAGGTAAGGAGATCGTAGTTCACCACCCGGTGCGGGCTGTTCCGGGCGATAAGGCGGCACAGCGCCGAACCGATGAATCCCGAACCGCCGGTGACGAGAATGTTCATGCTTTCCGCCGCTTTCTTTTTTTGCGTCTGGCGCCGGGCTCCGGTTTGGCGGGGTCGTTCCTTCCGGCCTTGCCGGGCGGCGGGGCGCGGTGCCCGGCCTGGTCGGGGTGGTCCCGGTCGTAAGCGGGTTCGAGATACTTCGCGGCGATCGAGACTTCGGCCTGGTCTTCGACGCGGCGCGCGGCGTACAGACCGCGGTCCCACAACTCCAGCTCCGCGCCCCGGGCGTGTATCGCGATAAGCGGCGCGACGGCGTCGAGCCAGACCATGCCGTTCCAGGGGATGCCTCCGATGCAGGCCCCGATCTCCGGTTCGGCGGCTTCGGCAAGCTCCCGGTCCCCGGCGAGCAGGACGATCAGCATCGACGCGAGGGCGTCGTGAATCGCCCGCTCCCGGGCGATGCGCTCCCACGATTGGTGGGGCCGGAAGCCAAGTCCGCCGGTTTCCGCCTCGGGCGCGCGCGGGCGGTCGCGCCAATTCAGGTCGACGTCGACGCCGAGCAGCGAGTCGTCCCATTCACGCCAGCGCCCGATGCCGCGCAGCGCGGAACGGGCGCTTTCCGCCATGCGCTTTTTGGCGGTCGCGGCCCGGTCGGGGTCCGGATCGTGCTTGGCGACGACCGACAACCCGACTTGGCGCCAGAGCATCGCGTCGTCGGCGCCGGACCAGTCCTCCGGCGCGGGGGACAGGCGCGCGGAGCCCCCGGGCGAGGCGGCGGCCGCATAGAGCGCCAGCGCCTCCGGGTCGCCGCCCGCCAGGGCGCCGGCGAGCAGGATCGCGAGATAGACCGGGCCGATAAGGGGATTGTCGGCGGAAAGATCCCCGTCCGGGGAAGGCTTGCCGTCCACGGAAAGAACCCGGTATTGGTCGCGCTTCAGCCGCTCGAGCCATTTGCCGGCGATGGAGCGGAATTTTTCCTGGCTTTCCGGGGAAATGGCCGCCGTCTGGTGGCCGCGCAGCGCGGCGAAGCTCCAGGCGGCGTGATTGCGCCAATCGGCGGCGCCGTAGAAACCGCGCCCGTCGGCGGCGAGCCCGCCGACCAGGAAGGATTTCGGGGCCATGGTCGCCAGACGGATCAGTCCGCCGATCAGCCGGTCCAGGATCATTTCGTCCGAGGGGGTCTCGATGCCGAGTTCAATCCGCGCCAGATAGCCGTCGAAAAGAAGCGCGTGATTGCGGCAGGAATGGGAAAAACCGGCGCCCAGGCCATGCGGGTTCGGTTCGCCGACGCGCGTCTCCCTGGCGGCGGCGAAATTGCGGGAGGGGAAATCGTCCGGGCCGGACGCGAAGTCGAAGGGGAGGCCGAGCTTGCGGAACAGGAACTTGGTTTCCACCGCGTTTTGCGCTTGGCGGACGGCTTCGTCGAGAAAGGGCATTTTGATTTCCTTCAAAAGTCCACTTCACGGGACCACCGGCATGTCCTCGGCGAGGAACGACGCCACCCGGTCCTCGCGGTCGAGCGTAAGCAGGACCCGGTACACGGTCCCGTCCTTCAGCGCGGTGTAAAAGGCGTACACCTGATGCGGCGGGAAGCTGTCGACCGCGAACTCCGAAAGCGCGGTTTCCCGGTCGAGGATTTTCGACCCCGCGGTGAAAAGCTCGCCGCCCAGCTTCGACATGAGCGGATAATCCTCGGCGCGAACCGCGGCCATGAACGGCCGCAGATCGGCGGCGCGGATGGCCCGGGCGGGCGGCGCGGCGGGCGCGTCCGGCCGCCCGCCGAACAGGCGCCAGGCCAGCCCGAACGCGAGCGCGAAACTCGCGGCCGTCAGCAGCGCGATTATTCCCCATGACGCATGGGCGGGGGCGGCCGTTTTTTCGCCTTCCGCCCCGGGAGGGACGTTTCCGTTACCCTGCGGCATTGGTCTCCAATACAAAATTCACGGCTTCCCGTCATGGCGGGGAGCCGGCGCGGCGGCGAACTCCGGACGTCCATGGGCGCGGGGCGGCCATGTCGCCGACCGATTGTTCGGGTTCGACATTATAGCCGTTTGCGGCGCGCCGCACAATGGCCGCGTTTTTCCGGCGGCGAATTGTCCTTGCGCGGAGGGCGGGGATGTGTGAAGATCGGAAATTCCGCGAAAGAGCGATTTAACCGCCGATCGCCGCTTTGCAAAAACAAAACCGCGCGTGTCCGCAAGGGTTGCGAGTTTTGCCAATTGAGTCTTTGGCCGTTTGGAGACCATCCCGTGGCAAAGTTATGGAAGGGGCGGTTCAATGCCGCCACGCATCCGGTCATGGAAAAGATCAACCAGTCCCTGCCGTTCGACCGGGAGCTGGCCGAGGTGGATATCCGGGGCAGCTTGGCGCATGCGGCGATGTTGCTGAAGGTCGGCCTGCTTTCGAAAAGGGATCACCGGGCGATCGCCGGGGGTCTGAAGTCGATTCTCGCCGCCGTGAAAGCGGGAAAGGATCCGTTCGGGGAGGACGACGAGGACATCCATATGGCGGTGGAGGCGGAGCTTACCCGCCGCGTCGGCGAGCCGGCGAAAAAACTCCATACCGCCCGCTCCAGGAACGACCAGGTGGCGACCGATCTGCGGTTGTGGACGCGCGACAAGCAGGACGCGATTTCCGGCCGCCTGCTGGACGTCATGCGGGCGCTGGTTTCCGTCGCCGAGCGCGAAAAGGACGTCGTGCTGCCGGGGTTCACCCATCTCCAGCGCGCCCAGCCGGTGCTGCTCGCCCATCACCTGCTCGCCTACGTGGAGATGTTTTCCCGCGATCGCGAGCGCCTTCGCGATTGCCGGGTCCGCACCAACCGGCTTCCGCTCGGGTCCGGGGCGCTGGCCGGGACCACCCTTCCCATCGACCGCGAATTCGTCCGCCGGGAACTCGGCTTCGACGGCTTGTGCGAAAACTCCATGGACGCGGTCTCCGACCGCGATTTCGTCGTCGAGACGCTGGCTTGCCTGTCGCTCGCGGCGGTGCACGCGAGCCGCCTCGCCGAGGACGCGATCCTGTGGACGTCGTCGGAATGGCGGCTGGCCAGGCTGGACGACGCCTGGTCGACCGGAAGCTCGCTCATGCCGCAGAAGCGCAATCCCGACCTGCTTGAATTGGCCCGGGGCAAGAGCGCGCGGGTCTTCGGGGCGCTGGTCGCGCTGCTGACGCTGCTCAAGGGCCTGCCCATGACCTACAACAAGGATCTTCAGGAGGACAAGGAACCGTTGTTCGACGCGGTCGGGACCGTCGACCTCGTGCTTGAAAGCCTCGCCCTGTTCCTGCCGACGCTCGCCTTCGACCGCGCGATCGCGGCGGCGATGCTCGGGGACGGGTTCCTCGACGCCACCGTTCTCGCCGAATACCTGGTCGAGCGCGGCCTGGCGTTCCGTTCCGCGCACGAGGCGTCCGGCAGGCTGGTGCGGCTGGCGGAGGACAGCGGCCGCGGGCTGGGCGGCCTGACCCTCGACGAAATGCTCTCCGTTTCGCCGCTGTTCGAGGCGGACGTGTTCCGCCGGCTCGATCCGGCGAAAACGCCCGGGAGCTACGTTTCCGCCGGCGGGTCCGGCGTCCGCGAAGTGGGCAGGGCGATCGCCAGGTGGAAAAAGAGGCTGTCCGCATGAAACGGGTGGCGGTGTTCGGGGCGACCGGTTCGGTGGCGGACAGCGTGCTCGCGGTGTTGCGCGCCAATCCGGACCGCTTCGAGGTAATCGGGCTCGCGGCGGGCGGGGGAGGCGCGAAATTCCTTGCTCTCGCCGCCGAGTTCCCCGGCGCCGCCCTGGCGCTGGCGGACGGCGGCGCCGCCGCCGGCCGCGAATTCCCGGACCGGCGTTTTTTTCACGGCGCCGGGGCGAACCAGGACCTTCTCGACGCGGTCGCCGCCGACGTCGCGGTCCTCGCCATTTCGGGCGCCGCCGGCCTGCCCGTCGCCTTCGCCGCCGCGCGTCGCGGACTGCGGATTCTCCTCGCCAACAAGGAGGTTTTGGCGTCGGCCGGTTCGCTGTTCCTCGCCCTCGCCGCCGCTAATGGGGCGGAGGTCATTCCCCTCGATTCCGAACACTCCGCATTGCATCAATGCCTCCGCGATCGCGATCCCGACGCGGTGGAGCGCCTGGCGCTCACCGCCAGCGGCGGCCCGTTTCGGACCTGGCCGGTCGAGCGGATCGCGGAAGCGACGCCGGAAGACGCGTTGAACCACCCGATATGGAAAATGGGGCCCAAGATCAGCGTCGACTCCGCCACCCTGGCGAACAAGGCGCTCGAGGTCATGGAAGCGCACCATCTTTTCTCCATGCCCTACCAGCGCATTCTCGTGCTGGTGCATCCACAGTCCGCGATTCACGGGATGGTCGAGTTCAGGGACGGATCATGGCTGGCGCACCTTGGCCGCGCCGACATGCGGCTGGCCGCCCACTATGCGCTTTTCCACCCTCAAGTCGGGGAAAACGATCTTCCACGACTGAATCCCCTGGAATTCCGACAGCTTACTTTTGAGGAACCGCGCAACGAGGCGTTTCCCCTCCTCTCCATGGGGGTGGATGCCGGAAAAGCGGGCGATCGCGGCGCCGCGTGCTTCAACGCCGCCAACGAGCGCGCCGTAAGTCTCTTTTTGAAAAGGAAGTTGCGCTTTTCCGGGATCGCGCCGGCGGTGGCGCACGCCTTGGAACGCGAGCAGGGAGGCGAACCGGCAAGCCTCGACGAAATACTCGATCTTCATGCGCGCGCCGCCGCGTTCGTGGACGAATTCGCGCGCGGCAGCTTATGAGAGCGTGAATCTTCTTTTCCGGTGTCCGCCGTTCGGGTACAATATGCCGCTTTGACCGCCGCCGGCAACTGAACTGGTCACAGGTCCGGCTTCGCCGAAAAGCGGTCTTTTGGCGGTCTTTTGAAGGAAACGTCGCATAATGAGCTACCTCGCCTCAATTCTTGGCGCCATCCCCCAGATCGCGGTGGTGGTGGTCGCGTTTTCCGTGCTGATCTTCGTTCACGAACTGGGCCATTATCTGGCGGCGATCCTCACCGGAGTCAGGGTCGAGCGGTTTTTCATCGGGTTCGACATTTTCGGGCTCGCCCTCAAGAAGGAATACCGGGGCGCCGTGTACGGCATCGGCATTCTCCCGCTGGGCGGTTATTGCGCGCTGGCCGGGCAGAACGACGATCCCCGCAAGGAACAGCGAACCGGCGCGCCGGACGAGCTGTATTCAAAGCCCCTCCGGGCGCGGGCGCTGGTCTTCGCCGGCGGCGTGATCTTGAACTTCATCTTCGGGTTCCTGGTGCTCGTCGCCGCCTATAGGTACGGCATTCCCTTCATTCCCGCCACGCTGGGCGCGCTCGATCCTACCGGCCCCGCCGCCGTCCACGGGCTTAAATCCGGCGACCGGATCCTGGCGGTGAACGGGAAGGGGGTCGAATCCTTCGAGGAGGCCGCCGAGGCGGTGGCCCTTTCCGGGGCCGGCGGCGAGGTGGACATCCGGGTCGCCAGGGCGGTTCCGGAAGGAGGAGTGGAAGAGCTTGTTTTCCGGGTCAAGGGCAGGGCGAGCGCCCTCCGGGGCAACCTCAACACCATCGGCGCGGAACCGGCGCGCTCCCGCGTCATCGCCGGGGTCGTCGACGATCCCGCCTTCGCCGAAACGTTGAAGGGGAAGATCGCGGTCGGCGACGAAATCCTTGCCGTGAACGGCGTCGAAATTCCGGAAAGCATGGGCCATCTGCTCCCCGGAATGCTCGAAAATCAGCCGGGGAAAATGGTCGACCTCACCATCCGCGACGGCCGCGACCAGGCGCTCCGAGACGTCCGCGTGCCGCTCGAAACGTACGGCGAATGGGATATGGGACTGCGGGTCGGCATCAACATCCTCAACGTAATGGCGGGCGGTCCGGCGGACCAGGCGGGGTTCCGCCCGGGCGACCTGGTGGTCGCCTATCGGCGCCCCGATGATCCCGGGCCGTTGCGCTTCTCCCGGGTGAAGGATTTCCAGGAGGTGGTGAACAGTTCGGCCCTGCGCTGCGTCAAGCTCAATTTCATCCACGACGACAAGGAAAAATTCGCCATCGTCAGGCCCGAATTCATGCCGGGATCGGCGGCGGCGGATCCGGAGACGGATTCGCTCCTTGGCGTCGTCGGCGGCATGGAGGGCGACGGCGGCTTCCGCGTCGACGGCGTGCGGCCAGACTCTCCCTCCGACGGCGTGCTCCGCCCCGGGGACCGCCTGGTCGGCATCAACGACCGCCCGCTTCCCGACGGCATGTCGCTCCGCGAGCTGGTCGAGGACGCGGCATCGGAAAAGGTTCGCTATTATGTGCAGCGGCCGGCGGAGGACGGGGGGTTCCGCGACCCGATTCCGGAGCTGCGGGACGCCAACCTGGTCATCGAAATCGCGCCGCGCATTCTGGACGAATACCGCCGTCCGATGCTCGGCGTCGATCTCGCCCAGGGGCCGGTGGTCGCCGTCGAGCCGGACAGCTTCGCGGACCGCGAACTCGGCGGCCTGGCGAGCCTGCGGGGCGGCAGATTGTCGATGCTCCATTATTCCCCGGATCTCGCCGCGGTTACCCTGGGCCTGGCGTTTCCCGACGGCAAGGGCGGATTCGCGGTCAAGCGGCTGACCGCGAAAACCCCCGAATCCGTTATGGACGCGCCGCTCGCCGCCGGCCTCAGAAGCAGGCTTCCCGTATCGCTGAAAACCGCCGAAACCGTCGTTCCCCTCCCGTTCCTCCCCGCGGTCGCGGCCGCCGGGCGGAAATGGGTGGACCTCTCGCTCATGGTTTATCGCGTCATCCACAAACTGGTCGTCCGCGCCCTTCCGCTGGACGCGATCGGCGGCCCGGTGCAATTGTTCCGCATCATCAAGATCGCCGACGATCGCGGTTTCGCCTACTTCCTTTACATAGTCGCCCTCATCAGCGTCAATCTCGGGGTGTGCAACCTGCTGCCCTTCCCGGTGCTGGACGGCGGCCATCTCGCATTCCTGCTGGTCGAGTGGATCATCGGCCGTCCCACCCCGCGGATCGTGCGCGAGGCGGCGCAATGGGTGGGCTTGGTCTGTCTGCTGACGCTGATGCTCACGGTGACCGGCTACGACATATTCCACCTGTTCAAGGGAACGGGATGACTACGCCGAAGCCGTTTGCCGATCCGTCCTTCCGATCCCGTTCAGCTTAGCGCGCGCTCGACCGCCGCCGCCAGCCGGCGGTCGAGCGTTTCTTCCGCGAACCCCAGTTCCGCGCCGATGCGGCGCAAACGGTCGCCGGGCTCTCCCGCCGCGATGCCGGAAGGATCCGAAGCGGCAAGATCCGCCAGCGGGCCGTTGAGAAAATCCCAAAACGCCCGGTGGGCGCCGACGTCGGGAGGGAACATGAAGCCGCCGCGCCTCGCGAAGGCGAGAAGCTCCGGCAACGGCAGCAAGGTGAGCGCGGCCGGTCCGGGCGGATCCGCCTTGAGCAGCAGCCGCCGCGCCGAGGCCAGGCCCTTGCCCAGGGCGAGGGCGAAGGGGCTGGCGTCGGGATGCGACCGGATGGCGTTCATGCGGTCGGAGGGGAGACTCCACTCCGCGCCGCCGTCGAGGGTGCGCGTCGGCAAGTCCCGCAACCATCCGGGCGCCGGCGATTTGCCGAGGAGATGCAGGAATTCGCCGAACGCGAGGGCCAGGCGCCGCGCCGGCCGGTCGGGCGCGGCCCGGAAATCCAGTTCTTCCGCCGGCCGGCGCGCTTCATTCACCGCCCGCAGCGCGGCGTCGTCGAAGCGCAAGTCGGCGATGGCGTCGCGGATGACGGCCTCCACCCGGTGTTCGACCGCGAAGACCGCCTCGGCCGGTATCGGATCAGGCGGTTCGTCTCCATGGCGGCGGCCCGCGCGCCAGATGGCGATGGCGCTCGTCCCGAGATCCGCCGAACGCTCGAGATGGTCGCGCAACCGCTTCGCCGAAGCGAGCCGGTGCAGCGCACCCGCTTCCCGGGCGGGCAGTTGGTGAACGGCGATTCCGTCGCGGCGCACGATTTCCGACAACTCGCTTTCGGGGACGCCGGACAGCCCTTCCGCCCAGGCGGGCATATCGTCCGTTTCCGGCGGCGGCGATTGGTCGTAGGGGGTGTTTTGACGGACCGCAAGTTCCCGGAGAATCACGCCGGAGGAGTCGTGGTCGGCGAGGGAAACGAACCAGGCGCAGGCAAGGGTCCGATCGAGGATTTCATCCTTCGCGACCAGGCGGCCCCAGGCGCGGCCGCGGCCGTCGCGCCGGACGAGGCTTTGGGGAAGCGTTTTCCACGCCGTTCCGCCGGGCGGGATTTCGGCGGCCTGGCAAGCGGCGATGGCGGCGAGGATGGCCGCGTCCCCCCGCCGGTCCGCAGCGGCGAGGCGGTCGAAGACGTCGCCGCCGTCCCCGAACCGGGGAAGGCTGGACTTCGCCGACGCGAGTCGGTTGCGCAAAAGCGCGATGAGATCCTCGTCCGCGTAGGGCTGGAGAAGCTCGGCGGCGCGCAGTGCGTAGCGCATGTTTTGCACCGGCTCGATGCCGGACAGTTCGTCGAAAAACCATCCGCACGAGGCGTACATGAGCATCGCGTTCCGGTCCGCCTCGAACAGGGCCCAGACGCGGCCGATTTCCTCGGCGGTCAGTCGGCGGCGCGCGTGCCGGTCGAGGAATGCGGCGCGCGTTTTCGCGTCCGGCCGGAGGACGACCCGGATATAATCGTCCCGCGCTTCGAGGACGTCCCGGAAAAGCGGACCTATTTCCCCGCGGACGATGGCGCGCGCCCGGGAACGGAGGTCGTCGAAAGCGTTTCGCAGCGGACGCCGCCACGCCTGGTCCCGGCCGGGGAGGTCCTGGAGGCGGCAGCCGCAATCGCGGAACCAGCGCCCGACGCCGTGCGGACAGCTCCAGGAGGTGCCCATTTTGTCCTCGCCGCTCCAAAGCTTGACCTCCCAGGACGGGGGGGCGAGGCCGAGGCATTCGCCGGCCGAAACGACGGTGAAGCCGTGGGCGGGCGCGATGGCGTCGATCAGGCGGGTCAGCGCTTCCTGGCCGTCTTTTTCGTGGTGGCCGTAAATCTCGCCGTCGGTGACGATGGAAGCGATTTGGACTTCGGGGCGGTCCGGGTCGTAGCAGGCGCGGAGCTCGCGGACGAGATCGTCCGGGCGGGCGAGGAGATGGTCGAAGCTGATCTTGAGGTTCAGCCCCGGAGTGTAGAAAATGACGTCCAGGCCGCGGTCGAAATGGGTGCGTCCGCCGCCGTCGATCTCGAACAGGCGGTAGCTTCTCCGGGTGTCGATCGCGCCCATCGCGGCGTCGCGCCAGTCCGCCTCGCCGAACGGCCGGACGCGACTCGCCTGGTGCGGGGAAAGAATGACGAACTTGACGCGGTGGTCGATCAGCGCCCTGACCGTTTCATTGTCGATGCCGCATTCCGGAAGCCACATGCCCTCCGGAAACGCGCCGAAGCGGGCGTGGAATTCCTTCAGGCCCCAGGCGATCTGCGTGTGCTTGTCGCGCGCGTCGCAAAGGGGGAGGATGGAATGGCTGTAGGACTGCGCGAGCGCGGAGGCGGGATTGGCCCGCGCCGCCGCGCCGGCGTCGCGGATGATGTCGGGCGCCTCCTTCTCCGCCCAAGCCAGCAGGGTTGGCCCGAAATTGAACGAAATGCGGGAATAGTTGTTGCGCAGGTCGACGATCCCGCCGCCCGCGCCGTAGACGCGGCTGCGGCCCATCGGCAGATAGCATTCGGCGGCGATGCGCCGGTTCCAGTCGTCCCAGGGGCTCGCCGAGGGCTGCGGGTCGATCCGCCCGGTCCACGGATTTTCCCGCGGCGGCTGGTAAAAATGTCCGTGCACCATGAGGAGAAAACGGTTTTTCGGCATGGCCGACTCCTGAACGCGCCGCTGTTCCCGCTTGGCCGGGTCGCGCCGCCCGCCGCATTATATCATGCGCCATGGAATTTTGGGAAATGAACAATTGTTTTGCGCCCCGCGCGGAGAGCCCCCGGTCATGCGTCATCCGGCAACGTCGATCGTCTCGAACGCGAAAATAAACCTGTTTCTCGAAGTGGTCGGCGGGCGCGCGGACGGCTACCACGACATCGTCAGCGTCATGCACGAGATAGACCTGTCGGATCGCCTGTCCTGCCGGCCGCGCGACGATGCGGACTTGACCCTGGAAACGGCGCATCCGACGCTGCCCATCGGCGGGGACAACCATATCCTCGCCGCCGCCCGGCTCTTGTCGCGGCGCCTCGGCGCGCGGCGCGGCTTGCATTTCCTCCTTGAGAAAAACATCCCCGTCGGCGGCGGCCTCGGCGGCGGCAGCTCCAACGCGGCGGCCGCGCTGCGCCTGGCGGACCGGTTGTGGGAGGCCGGATTGTCCGACGCGGCGCTTTCCGAACTTGCCGCCCGGATCGGATCGGACGCGCCTTTTTTCGTCAGGGGGGGGTTGGCGCTGGCCGAGGGGCGGGGCGAAATCCTCACCCCCCTGGACCTGCCGCCGCCGGATTTTCCCATAACCCTCTTTCTTACCAACATCCATTCCCGCACCGCCCGCGCCTATTCATGTTTGCGGCTTCCCGGGCGCGGTCAAACGGCGCGCGTCGACGGTTTTCTGGACGCGCTCCGTTCCGGCGATCCGGCCGCCGTCTCCGCCGTCTCCTTCAACCGCTTTGAAAAAACGGTGCTGGCGGATATCCCCGCATTGGGCGGACTGCACCGCTTTCTCGAAAAAGCGCTGGCCCGGCGGGTGCTGCTCACCGGGAGCGGCTCCACCCTGTGGAGCGTCGGGCCGGCCGGTCCCGCGCTGGAACGGCTGGAGCGCGAATGCGCTTTCCAGGAACTGCGGAATTCGCTAGCATTGCGGACGGTGGAAGCGCGTTTTGTGTCGCGGTCCGCCGCGAATATGGCGTTGTAGCGTCAGCCATGGCTCGGGGGGATGGATGCGGCGCAATCTGTTGCTGTGCGTTCTGGGAATCGGCGCGCTGGGGTGGGGCGCGGCTTGTTCCGGGGAGGCGGGGCGGAAGCTGCGCGTCGTGGCCACGCTGTTTCCGCTGTACGATTTCGCGCGAAGCATCGGCGGCGACCTGGTCGACGTTTCCCTGCTGCTCCCGCCCGGCGCGGACAGCCATTCCTATGAGCCTGGTCCAAGCGATCTGGCGCGGCTTGCCGCCGCGGATCTGGCGCTGTACACCGGCGACGACAATGAGCATTGGGTCGCGCGGGTGCGGGAAGCCGTCGGCGACGGCGAACGGAACGGGGTGCGCAAGTTTTTCGACGTTTCCGCCGGGGTGAAGCCCATCGCCGCGGAAGACCGCGGCGGGCATCGCGACCGCGGGGACGGTGACCATGGCGGGGAAGGCCGTTTTCACGCCTTCGATCCGCATTTTTGGCTGGATCCGCCGCTCGCCGGGCTGATGGCGGGGAACATCGCCCGGGCGCTTGGGAAACTCGCTGCCGACGAAGACGC
Organism: Planctomycetota bacterium; assembly: GCA_031270685.1. GTDB lineage: Bacteria > Planctomycetota > SZUA-567 > SZUA-567 > SZUA-567 > JAIRTL01. The sequence continues at coordinate 15,696 of JAISXA010000250.1, read as the reverse complement.
CTTTTCGGCGATCGACCGGAATGCGCAGCGCCTGATCGAGGATCTCGGCCGCCTGCACCGGGAAAGCGAAGCGCTGGTGAAGCGCGCGAAGCGCAAAACGCTGGTGTTCGGCGGAAGGTTCGCGTTCGCCCATTTTTTCCGCCGTTACGGCCTGGAACAGGTCGGGGTATATGATGGCTGCGGTCCCGGCGTCGAACCGAGCGTCCGGCGCATCGTCGAAGTCGTCCGCTATGTGAACGACCATGCCATTCCCGCCGTTTATCACGAAGAACTCGCCGAACCGCGAATCGCCCGCGCCATCGCGGCGGAAACCGGCGCCGCGACGGTCATGCTTCACAGCCTGCACAATCTTTCCCGGGACGAGTTCGCCGCCGGCCGCACCTTCGTGGATTTGATGCGCGCGAACATCGCGGCGCTCGCGAAGGGCTTGGAATGATCCCGCCGATCCTGAGCGTGCGCGATCTCACCCTCGGATACCACGACCACCTGGCGGTGGACAAGCTTTCCCTGGCGATCGGGAAGGGCGAGTTCGTGCAGGTCGCCGGGCGGAACGGATCGGGGAAAAGCTCGCTGGTCAAGGCGGTTCTCGGGCTTATCGCGCCGTGGTCGGGGACGGTTACGCTCGACGTCCCGCGGGATCGCGTCGGCTATCTCGCGCAGGGCGACGGGCCGGACCCGTCCTTTCCCGCCACCGTCCTCGAGGTTGCGCTGGCCGGCCGGCAGCATCTTGGAAAAATCATCCCTTTTTACACCAGGCGCGACCGCGAGGAAACGCTCAAGGCGCTCGACAGCGTCGGCATGGGGGAATTGTCGGGACGGCGCATCGGCGAGCTTTCCGGCGGGCAGCGCCGGCGGGCGCTTATCGCGCGCGCCCTGGCGCGGGAACCGGATTTACTGATCCTGGACGAACCGCTTTCGGGGCTTGACCACGACTCGGAGGAGAGGCTGCTGGCGCTTTTGGACCGGCTCAACCGCGAGGCCGGTTTGACCGTGATGATGACCACCCACCATCCCGGCCTGGCGCGGCGGGATTCCCGGGTGGTCGCGCTGGACGGCAGGCTGTTGTACGACGGCCCGGCGTCCGGCTGGCGCGACCGGGCGTCGGGAGGGGAATGATGGCCGGGTTTCTCGACGCCCTTGCCCTGCCGTTCGTGCAGCGCGCCTTTTTGGTGGGAACGCTGGTTTCGCTGTGCGCTTCGCTCCTGGGGATGGTGCTCGTCCTCAAGCGCTATGCCCTGATCGGCCACGGGCTGGCGGATGTCGGCTTCGCTTCGCTCACCATCGGCCTGGCGCTGGGCTTTTCCCCGCTGTTGTTTTCCGCGCCCGTGGTGATCGCCGCCTCCTTCGTCATCATGCTGGTGAGCCAGCGCTACGGCGCGAGCGGCGATGTGGCGATCGGCGTGTCCTCGACCGGGGCGCTGGCGCTGGGGGTGATCGTCGCCGCCCGCACCAAAGGCTTCAACGTCGACGTATACGACTATATGTTCGGAAGCGTCCTCGCCACCAGCCGGGCGGACGCCTGGCTCTCCATCGGTCTCGCGCTGACGGTGCTGCTTCTGTTCATACTTTTTTACAACCGCCTGTTTCTTGTCGCCTACGATGAAACCTTCGCCCGGGCCGGCGGCGTCAATCTCGCCTTCTACCAGTTCCTTATCTCCTTTCTCACCGCGTTGACCGTGGTGGTGGGCATGCGGATGATGGGGACGCTCCTCATTTCCAGCCTTATCATCTTCCCCGGCGTCACCGCCCGCCGTTTGGCGACCGGGTTCAGGAGCATGGCGGTTTTCGCCGCGATCATCTCCGTCGTCTGCTTTGCGGCCGGAATGGCCGGATCCTTCGCGCTCGATTGGCCGGTCGGCGCCAGTGTGGTGGCGGCGAATGTGGCGTGCTATCTTATCGTATTGATATATGTGAGCGGACGTTTGAAGAAAATCAATCGAACCCACGATTAATTTCCTTCGCTAAAAGTCGACCCGCCAAGCGACATTCAAAAACACCCCAATTTCAACGCTGACTGAGCACTTGGCAAAAAAAATTGAAAAAAGGACTTGACAAGGAAACAGTAATATCCTACTATTTCTATCGGAATTACAAGGAAGCCATTTATATTATCTTATATATCTAAAGAATAATGGGTTACAAGTGTGGACGGTTGGAGAAAATCAAACAAACCGCCGTTTGCTTCTCTCCAAAGTTTCCTGTGGTTCCATTTCCCGTCGGGAATTATTGCAAAGTCGGCGGTATCGCCCGACCTGACGGAAAACCAACCCATTGGCCCGTAAGCGGTAACATCTTTGGAGAAAATCGGGCGGCGGTTGGCCCGATTTCCTCCAAAAGTTGACGGAGAAGAACCGAATAATAATAAAGTTTTTGAGTCGGGAAAGGAGATGGACATGCGCGAGGGAAAAGCGGTTTTGCCGATTCTGTTGACGGCGTTGCTCGGCTGGTCCGGGGTTCACGGGATTGCTGTCGCCGCATCAGCCCGGAAGCAAGTGGTTGAGTTCAATTATCCGGAATGGGTGTATTACGATCTCATTTACCTGGCCGAGGACCTTGGCTATTTCAAGGACGCCGGCATCAGGCCGCACTACGCCGGACAGATTCCGGCCGGGCAGATGATTCCTTCGCTCATCAGCGGGGATCTGGATGTCGCCAACCGGCATACGCCACTGGTGGTGGCCGCTGTGGCCAGCGGGGCCGATATCAAGATTTTCGCCGCCGGAAGCGAATCCACCAAGGATTTCCCGCACATGAAATATTTCGTGCGCGCCGACTCCGACATCAAGGGCATCAAGGATTTCCCCGGGAAAACCCTGGGCATCAACAGTTTCGGCGCCTGCTCGGAGTACGTCACCAAGAAATACCTGCTGGACAACGGGCTGGATCCCGCTTCGATCAAGATGACCACCGCTCCCGACAGCCAGCAGGAGACGCCCCTTCTCCGGGGAGACACCCAAATCGCCATCATCCATCCCTTGGCCTCGGGCCGGGCCAGCGCCAACAAGCGCGACTTCCGGCTCCTTTTCAGCGACTGGGACATTGACGGCGGGGTGAGTGGCATGTGCCCCTACAGCATACGCGGCGCCTTCGCCCGGGAACACCCCGAAGCGGTTCGGGAGTTGATCGATATACTGTCCCGGGCCGCGGTCTGGAATAACGAACACCCGGAGGAGGCCCGCCAGCTTATGGCCAAGCGCTTCAATTTCAAGCTGGAGGAGACGGAAAGGTTCGAGTTCTTCCCGGATCAACTCACTCCCGAACCTTATATCCAATACTGGATTGACCGCCTGGTGGCGGAAAAGAAGCTGACCCGAGGCCAGATAACCCCGGACCAGGTTTACACCAACGAATACAATCCGGCGTTCCGGAAGAATTGACCCGGCATCCGGTCGGCCTTCCGCGCGGCAGCCGGAACCGCGCGGGAAGCGTTTTTCCCCGTCTCCGGCCGAGAGGCAATCGCCATGTTAAAGGTGCGGGCGGATCGGGTGGGTCGCTGTTTTCAAATCCGGAACCGGCAGGGCGGGCGGGATGTCCTGAGCGTCTTGGACGATTTCAATTTGGACATCCGGGAGGGGGAGTTCATTTCCCTCCTCGGCCCCAGCGGTTGCGGCAAGTCGACTTTCTTGAATATTCTGGCCGGGCTTGACGATTTTGATCAGGGTAGCATCCTGGTGGATTCGGAAAGGCTGAAGAAGCGTAATTTCGACCGGGGGATGGTCTTCCAGAGCTATGCCCTGCTGCCTTGGCGAACCGTGCTGCAAAACCTGGAAATCGGCCTCGAGATACGCCGCATGCCGAGGCGGGAAAGGCGGGAGACGGCTCAGCGCTATCTGCAACTGGTCGGGCTTTCCGCCTTCGCCCACCAGTATCCCCACCAGCTTTCCGGGGGCATGCGGCAACGGGTGGCCATCGCCCGGGTGTTGGCGTACCGGCCCAACCTGCTTCTGATGGATGAGCCTTTCGCCGCTCTGGACGCCCAAACCAGGGAGTCGCTCCAGATCGAACTACTCCGCATCTGGGAGGCCGACAAGAAGACTATCGTCTTCGTCACCCATAGTATCGACGAGGCCATCATCCTTTCGGATCGCGTGGCCATCATGACCGCCCGCCCCGGGCGGGTCAAGAAGATAATCGATATCAACCTCCCCCGTCCGCGTTCGGAGGATATCCGCAACTCGCTGGAATTCGCCCGCATTCGCCAGGCGGTCTGGCTCCTTATCCGGGACGAGGTCGGCAAAACCGAGCAAAGTCAGAGGATCCGGGCCTGACATGAATTGGCGAGGAAGATTGGGGAGGCGCCTGGCCAATCTGGGCGTACGCGGCATCGGCTTGATTCTTTTTCTTGCCCTCTGGGAGACGGCGCCCCGGCTGGGGTGGGTTAATTCCACCTACATGAGCCCCCCCACCGGGGTGGCGCGGGCGCTTTACCTGCTTTTCCTGCGCGGAGAATTGGTGGCGCACTTCCTGATCAGCCTCCAGCGAGTGGTCGTGGGCCTCTTCGCTTCCACCTTGGCGGGAGTGTTTTTCGGAATCTTCATCGGATATTTCCGCCGCCTGGAACTGTATCTGGATTTGCTTTTCCAGTCGTTCCGGCAGATGTCGGCCTTCGCCCTCTTCCCCGTGTTCATCCTCCTTTTCGGACTGGGGGAGCTTTCGAAAACCATCATCATTTTCTGGGCCTCCCTCTGGCCAATTCTCCTCAACACCTGTTCCGGGGTGAAAAACGCGGATCCGGTGCTGATTCGCTCGGCCAAGTCCATGGGGGCTTCCCGTTCCTTCATATTCCGGAAAATCATCCTGCCGGCGGCGGCGCCGGAAATATTCACCGGCATCCGCCTCGGTGGCTCCTATTGCGTCATGGCGGTGGTGGCGGCGGAGATGATCGGCGCCACCTCCGGTTTGGGCTATCTGGTCCTGTATTCCCAGGAGACTTTCAGCGTGGCGGAAATGTACGCCGGCATCGTCAGTTTGGCGGCGCTCGGGCTGGGACTGAACTTTGTCCTCCACGCCATCGAAAGCCGCTTCACCTCTTGGCGGCGGGACATCCGGACGGGAGAATGAATTCATGACTTGGGATAGGCCCGCCAGCAGGCTCATCCACAATGGGGACGGCCGCTTCCAGCTAAAGCTCGCCGCCTCGGCTTCCCTCCCGGAAACCTTCCCAATCTACCTTACATCCGTTTTCGCCTTCACCGACCCCGGAGCGGTGGACGACATTTACGAAAAACGGGCCGACGGCTATATTTATTCCCGGCTCGGATCCCCCAATGCCGACGCGGCGGCCGCCATCATGGCGGCAGCGGAGGAAAGCGAGGACGCTCTGGTCTTCTCCTCCGGCATGGCCGCCATCACCACAGCCATCCTTTCCCTGGTCCGCGCGGGGGATCACATTATTTCCTCCCCGGCGATCTATGGCGGCGTCCATGACTTCTTCGCCAACGAACTGAAACGCTTTGGGGTGGAGGTGTCTTTCACTGGACCAGACGGAGAGGGCGTCGTCGACTTGGCCCGACCGTCCACCCGCCTGATCTACACGGAAATGATCAGCAACCCCTTGATGCGGGTACCGGATATTGCCCGGTTGGCCGACGCGGCCGGGCGGCTGGGGATTCCCCTGGTTGTGGACAACACCTTCGCCACCCCGGCGGTGGCGAAGGTGTTGGATCTGGGCGCGGATCTCGCCGTTTACAGCGCCACCAAGTACCTGGGCGGCCACAGCGACATCTTGGCCGGCGCCGTGCCCGGAAGCCGGGAAAGGCTTGATGGTATCCGCCGGCTCGGCAAACTTTACGGAAACGGGTTGGGAGCGGTGGAAAGCTGGCTGCTGGCCCGAAGCCTGCGCACCTTGGATATCCGCATGGCCCGTCATTCGGAGAACGGCTTGAAGACGGCGCTTTTTCTGGAAAGCCATCCAAAGGTGGAAAAGGTGTTTTACCCGGGCCTCGCATCCTCACCTTCGCATTCCGCCGCCGTCCGGCAATTCCCGGGCGGACGCTTCGGGGGGATGTTGAGCTTCAACCTGCGGGGTGGCGAAACTGAGGCGACTGGCCTTATCCGGGCCCTGGACGGCATTCCTTTCGCCCCCAGTCTGGCCGGCGCGGCCACCACCCTGTCCTATTCGATCAAGACATCGCACCGCTTCTACTCCCGAAAGGAACTGGCGGAGGCCGGCATCACCGCAAGCCAGATCCGCCTTTCGGCCGGACTGGAGGACGCCGCAGACATCCTCGCCGTCCTGGAGGAGGGCTTGAGCCGCATATGAGAGCCCCGATCCTGAAAACCGCCATCCGGCGCGAGGCCGCGCGCCTGGGATTCGACTTGATCGGCTTCGCCGACGTCGGACGCTGGGAGACTCCGGGCGCCTCCGACTACGAGCGGTCCTTCTACCCATCCGTCATCTGGCCCTGGGCCAGGAGCGTCATCGCCTTGGGCGGCCGGGTGTCGCTGCCGGCCTTGGAGACCACCCCCTCCATTGTTTATTCGGAGCATTATAATGTGGTCAACCGCCTGCTCGATGAAGCATCCCACCGCCTTTCCGTGTTTTTGAACGACCGGGGCCACCGGGCCTTTTTCTTTCCCCGGGACGGTTATGGCCACATCGAGGCCCTGGTGCGGGAGCCCGCCGCCGCCTTTTCCCACGTCATCGCCGGCCATTACGCCGGATTGGGGACCATCGGGGCCAGCCACACCCTGCTCACTACCCGCTTCGGCCCCCGGGTGCGGCTGGTCTCGGTCATAACCGACGCCGGCCTGCCGCCCGATCCTCCGGCCGCCCGGAATCTTTGCACCGGCTGCGGCCGGTGCCTCCGGAGTTGTCCGGCCAAAGCCTTCACTCCCCGGCCGGACTCGCTCATTGCCGACATGGACAGGCGCAAATGCGCCCGTTATCACAGCCTGTTGAGGAACGAACTGCGCTATCCCTGCGGGATCTGCACCCTGGTGTGCCCAGTGGGCGAGGATCGCGGGCTTTACGGGTCGGCCTCGGTGTCGGAAATAGGGGTCAGGCATTGCCAGAGCTACGGCTCCTGGAGCCGGGAAAAATTCCTACAGGAAAGAAGGAGGTTCACCATGAGCGACAAGGCGTATAAGTTCGAGACCCTGCAGGTCCATGCGGGGCAGGAAAAGCCGGATCCGACCACCGACGCGCGGGCGGTGCCCATTTACCAAACCACTTCCTACGTGTTCAAGGATTCGGCCCAGGCGTCCGGCCGCTTCGCCCTCAGCGAACCCGGCAACATCTACACCCGGCTGATGAACCCGACCTCCGACGTCTTCGAGAAGCGCATCGCCGCCCTGGAAGGCGGCGCCGCCGCCCTCGCCACCGCATCCGGCGCCGCCGCCACCGCCTACGCCGTCCAAAACATCGCCCGGACCGGCGATCACCTGGTGTCGGACAACGCCATCTACGGCGGCACCTACAACTATTTCGCCAACACCCTGTCCGATTACGGCATCGCCACCACCTTCGTTGACGGCGGCGATCCCAAGAATTTCAAAAAGGCCATCCGCGACAACACCCGGGCCATTTTCATCGAAACGCTGGGCAATCCCAATTCCACCATCATCGATATCGGGGCGGTGGCGGACATCGCCCACCAGCGCGGCATTCCCCTCATCGCCGACAATACCTTCGCCACCCCCTACCTTCTTCGCCCCATAGACTTCGGGGCCGACGTGGTGGTCCATTCGGCCACCAAATTCATAGGCGGCCACGGCACCTCCATCGGCGGCGTCATCGTGGACAGCGGCCGCTTCGACTGGGATCAGAACGACAAGTTTCCCGGGCTTTCCCAACCGAACCCCAGCTATCACGGCGCCGTCTTCACCAAGGCGGCGGGGAACCTGGCCTACATCATAAAGATACGCACCACCCTGATGCGCGACACCGGCGCCGTGCTCAGCCCCTTCCACTCCTTTCTCTTTCTCCAAGGGCTGGAAACCTTGTCGCTCCGGGTCGAGCGGCATGTGGAAAACGCCCTGAAAACGGTGAAGTTCCTCGCCGGTCACAAGCAGGTGGAGAAGGTCAACCACCCCTCCCTCCCCAAGCATCGCGACCATAAGCTATACAAAAAATACTTCCCCCGGGGGGCCGGATCCATCTTTACCTTCGAGATAAAGGGGGATGCCGCCAAGGCCCGCCGCTTCATAGACAACCTCGAACTGTTTTCCCTCTTGGCCAACGTCGCCGACGTCAAGTCGCTGGTCATCCATCCGGCTTCCACCACCCATTCCCAGATGAGTGAAAGCGAACTGCTGGAATCCGGCATCAAGCCCAACACCATCCGCCTTTCCGTCGGGACCGAGCATATCGACGACATCGTCGGCGATTTGAAACAGGCCTTCGAGGCGATAGCCTGACCGCGCGGATATCCGGGGACATGACTGGAGCGCGACCGGATCAAGCCGTGTCGCGGGGACGAAAAGAGTGGACTTTTGAAGGGAAATGCGGTTTCCTTTAATAAGTGGACTTTTGGAGGAAATCGAACGTGCGCGCCCAGGTGGTCGTCATCGGCGGCGGCCACGCCGGCTGCGAAGCCGCCCTTGCCTCGGCGCGGCTGGGGGCGGATACGCTTCTCCTCACCATGAACCCCGACCAGATCGGGCACGTCTCCTGCAATCCGGCCGTCGGCGGCGTCGGCAAGGGACAGCTGGTCCGCGAGATCGACGCGCTCGGCGGCATGATGGGCCAGGCGGCCGACGCCAACGCGATGCAGTATCGAATGCTCAACTCCAGCAAGGGCGCGGCGGTGCGAAGTCCCCGGGCGCAGATCGACCGTTGGGCCTACCAGAACTGGGTCAAGGCGCGGCTCGAACGCGAGGAACGCCTGCGCTGCTGCCAGGACCTGGCCGTTGCCGTCGAACTCCGGGACGGCGTCGTCGCCGGGGTGCGCACCTTTTTCGGCCGGCATATCCGTTGCCGCGCGGCCGTCGTTTGCTCCGGCACTTTCGCCCGCGCCAAGCTGCATCTGGGTGGGCGCGAATGGCCCGGCGGCAGAAACGGCGAGCCGCCCGCGCGGCAATTGTCCGAATCCCTTTCCGCTCTTGGCCTTGAATTGTTCCGGCTCCGCACCGATACCTGTCCGCGGATCGACGGCCGGACGGTGGATTTTTCCAAACTCGTCGTCGAACCGGGCGATGAAAAGCCGCAGCCCTTCAGTTTTCTCAACGATCGGGCGCGGACGGAGCAGGTTCCCTGCTACTCGGCCTGGACCAACGACCGCACCTTCGAGGCGGTAAAAAACGCGCTCGACCGTTCCCCCGCCATCATCGGTAAAATCGAGGGCCAGCCGCCGCGCTACTGCCCCAACATCGAGACCAAGGTCGCCCGCTTCCCGGAGAAGCGGACGCACCATCTCTTCATCGAACCCGAAGGCAGGGACTCGTGCGAGATGTATCTCAACGGCTTTTCCACCTCCATCCCGCCGGACGCCCAGGAGGAGATGGTCCATAGCGTTTCCGGCCTTGAAAAGGCCCGGATCGTGCGCTACGGCTACGCCGTAGAGTACGACGCGGTGCGGCCGACCCAGCTCCGGGACACGCTCGAGAGCAAGCGGGTGGGCGGATTGTTCACCGCCGGACAGGTGAACGGGACGTCCGGCTACGAGGAGGCCGCCGCGCAGGGCCTCATGGCCGGAGCCAATGCCGCGCTGCTCGCGTCGGGACGGCCGCCGTTCCGCCTTTCCCGCGGCGAGGCGTACCTCGGCGTGCTTATCGACGATCTCACCGCGCGGGGCACGGACGAACCGTACCGGCTTTTCACCAGCCGCGCCGAATTCCGGCTCCTGCTGCGCCAGGACAACGCCGACCTCCGGCTCACCGGGAAGGCTCGCGAAATAGGGCTGGTCGGGCAGGACCGCATGGAGCGGGTGCTGCGGCTCGAGGGAGCGATCACGGCGGTGCGGGGCGTGATGGAGGCGCTTCACGCCGCCGACGGCGACCGGCCCGGCCAGCTTCTGCTCCGCCCGGAGGAGAATTGGGGCACGGTCGCGGCGCGGTTCCCCGAACTGGCGGCGGCGCCGCCGCGCGCCGCCGAACAAATCGAAATCGAAATCAAATACGCCGGCTATGTCGAGCGCCAGCGGCGGCAGATCGCGCGCCTGGAAAGAAATCGGCGGTTGGCCGTCCCCGCCGATTTCGACTACGGCGCGATCTCCGGCCTGTCGCGGGAGGCGAAGGAGAAATTGTCGCTGATCCGCCCGGAAACGCTCGACCAGGCGCTGTCCATCCCGGGCGTGAGTCCGGCGGACGCGGCGCTGCTGCTGGTGAAGCTGCGGCGGTGAGGTCGTTCCCGGCCGGGGAGGCGGCGTCATGCGGACGCCGGACCGCGCAATCCGCCAAATCCCCCTTGACCGCAAGGAACGCGGAATTATCATGTATGGAAACCGGAGTTTCGCCGATTGGGCATTCAACCGCCGAATGCCCAATTTGTAAATTTACGGGGAATCGGGCGGCGGCCGGCCCGGTTTTCCGTAAGCATCGACAGCGGCATATGACAACCGCGCCTTGTGCGAGGCTTGCGGAGAGTTTACCGACGGAGCCCGGAAGGGTTTTTTGAGAGGAGTCGACATGTCGAAAAAAGTGGGAGCGCTCGCGTTCGCGGCGCTTTGCGCCGGACCCGGCGCATTCGCCGCCGAGGCGGCGGCGGGGGGCGGCGGCGCGCAGTGGCTGCCTACCGTGCTGTTCTACCTGACGCTGGTCATGAGTTTGGTCGGGCTCTATTTCGCCTGGAGGTTTTACAATGAAATGATGGGCGCGTCCGAAGGCACCGACCGAATGAAGGAAATCGCCCAATACGTCCGGGAGGGCGCGTACGCCTACCTTTACGCCCAGTACAAAACGGTCAGCGCGGTATTCGTCATCCTGTTCCTGGTTTTCGTTTTCCTCGCCTATGCCGGCATCCAGAACCCCTTCGTTCCGGTCGCGTTCCTCACTGGCGGCTTCTTCTCCGGCCTGTGCGGCTATCTCGGCATGAAGACCGCCACCAACGCCAGCGCCCGCACCGCCCAGGGCGCGTCCGAAAGCCTCAACCGCGGCCTCACCATCGCCTTCCGCTCCGGCGCGGTCATGGGGTTGGTGGTCGTGTCCTTCGGGCTTCTCGACATCTGCCTCTGGTACTGGATCCTCGACGTCCTGGTCTACACCCAGAACGCCATGCGCGAAGGCTGGGAGCTGTTCGGCCTGTGGATGGTCCACCCCGGAACCTCGGCCGACCAGAAGTACGTCGAGATAACCACCACCATGCTCACCTTCGGCATGGGCGCGTCGACCCAGGCGCTGTTCGCCCGCGTCGGCGGCGGCATCTACACCAAGGCGGCGGACGTCGGCGCCGACCTGGTGGGCAAGGTCGAAGCCGGCATTCCCGAGGACGATCCGCGCAACCCCGCCACCATCGCGGACAACGTCGGCGACAATGTCGGCGACGTCGCCGGCATGGGCGCCGACCTCTACGAATCCTACTGCGGCTCCATCCTCTCCACCGCCGCGCTGGGCGCCGCCATCCCGTCCCTCATTCCGACCCTTTCGGCGGCGGCGGGCGTCAACCTGGTCATCGCGCCGATGGTCGTGGCCGGGCTCGGAACCCTTCTCTCCATCTGCGGCATCTACCTGGTGCGGACCGAGGAAAAGGCCGACATGGGGACCCTGCTCCGGGCGCTCGGCAAGGCCACCAACGCCTCGGCGGCGCTGATCGTCGCGGTGATGGTGTTTTTGTGCCTCATCGGGATGATCCAGTTCGGAATTCTCCTCGCCGTGGTCACCGGCCTCGCCGTCGGCGTGGTCATCGGCCGTTCGACCGAGTACTACACCTCCGACGAGAACCCGCCGACCAGGAACATCGCCGAACAGTGCAAAACCGGCCCCGCGACCTGCATCATCGCCGGCCTCGGCGTCGGCATGCTGTCCTCGGCCATCCCGGTCGTGGTGACGGTCGTCGGCATCATCCTCGCCTACGCCTTCGCCGGCGGTTTCTCGACCGCGCTCGAACCTTCCGTCGCGATGGCTTACGGCCTGTACGGCATCGGCTTCGCGGCGGTGGGCATGCTCGCCACCCTGGGCATCACCCTGGCGACGGACGCCTACGGCCCCATCGCCGACAACGCCGGCGGCAACGCCGAAATGAGCGGCCTCGGCCCGCAGGTCCGCGAACGCACCGACGCCCTGGACATGCTCGGCAACACCACCGCCGCGACCGGCAAGGGCTTCGCCATCGGTTCCGCCGCCCTCACCGCCATGGCGCTTCTCGCCGCCTTCATCGAGGAGGTGCGGGTCTGGATCAACAAGCTGGCCACCACCGGCGAAGGTTTCTACGCCGTCGGCGAAACCACCTTCTATTCGCTCCGTTCGCTCGCCGCGCACGGCATCGACGCGGCCAAGGCCCAGGCGGACGGCTGGGCCGACATCACTTCCGCCGGCATCGGCGACATCGCCAACGCCTACGACATCAGCGTCATGAACCCCAAGGTCATCGGCGGCCTGTTCCTCGGCGCGATGATGGTGCTGGTGATCTGCGCGCTGACCATGCAGGCGGTCGGCCGCGCCGCCTCCAAGATGGTCGAGGAGGTCCGCCGCCAGTTCCGCGGGATCGCCGGCATCATGGAAGGCACCGCCAAGCCGGACTACGCCCGCTGCGTCGCCATTTCCACCAAGGGCGCCCAGCGCGAGATGATCGTCCCCTCGCTGTCGGCGATCGTCGTGCCGGTGCTGGTCGGCGTCATTCTCGGCGTCCCGGGGGTGATGGGCCTGCTCGCGGGCGGGCTTACCGCCGGCTTCGCCGTCGCCTGCCTGCTCAACAACGCCGGCGGCGCCTGGGACAACGCGAAGAAGCATATCGAAAAGCAGGAGAAGACCTACGACCCGGACGACGCGGAAAAGAAGCGCCCGCTCACCGGCAAGGGTTCGGTCCAGCACCACGCCGCCGTCGTCGGCGACACCGTCGGCGACCCCTGCAAGGACACCTCCGGCCCCAGCCTCAACATCCTCATCAAGCTGATGAGCATGGTGTGCGTGGTTTTCTCCGGAGTGATCGTCAAGTACGGCGACAAGATCATCCCGTTCTTCCAGTCCTGGTTCAAGTGACGCGCCGCGAGGAATCCGGACCAGGCGCGAGGCCCGGCATCATGCCGGGCCTTGCGCATTTGCATTCATGACCTTAGGGAGACGTACCGATGCGAAGGGTGGTCCGCAATCCCGTCACCTTGTCGGCATCGGTGAGCTGCATGGATCTCATGCATCTTGCCGACGACCTTGACAAGGTCAAGGCCAGTCCGGTCTCGTTTCTACATTTTGATGTCGTGGACGGGGAGTTCAATAGCTGCTTCATTCTCGGCGGCCCCACCCTCGCGGCGCTGCGGAAAGGCACGGAACTGCCCATCGAGGCGCATCTCGCGGTGATGCGGCCGGAATTGTTTCTGCGGCAATACGTCGACGCCGGCGCGGATTACGTCGCCTTTCACGCCGAGACGCAGAACGCCGCTGAAACGCTTCGTCTGTGCGGCCGGGTGCGCGATCTCGGCGCGGCGCCGATTCTCGCCCTGAGGGCGGAAACCAACCTCGACGATTCATATATCCCCGTGCTCGGGTCGGTGGAATGGGTGCTGAAACTTCTGGTGCAGCCGGGTCATGCCGGCCAGAAACTGGGCGCGGGGTCGATCGATTCGCTCGGGCATATAGCGGGATTGTTGCGTCGGCACGCGCCGGGCGTCGGCCTGCAGGCCGACGGGAACGTCAACCTCGACACCATACCGGCCATAGTCGCGGCGGGGGCCGACATCCTCACCGGCGGCACTTCGGGACTGTTCAGGGGCGGCGATATCGCCGCCAACGCCCGCGCCATGCTCGCCCGCGCCGCCGGCGCATGACCCGGCGGGGGCTGCCCGGGCATGGCGGCCAGGCGCGTCGACGGCATCGCCGCCATGGAGAAAAAGATGTCGACAGCGGCTTCCGCCTGTTCAACCGCCGACCAGCCCCTGTATCTGAACCGGGTGGAGGAGGCGTACGGGGCGCTTCCCCGCGCGCGTCAAGTCGTTTTCCTTGACGTCGTCAACCGCCGGGGCGACTATGCGCAGAGCCGCTTCCAGGTTCCGTGTTCGGACGACTGCGACTCCGAAGCGCTCGATCTGCGGGAGCGGTACCTGCTGGCCCGGTTCAACAACCTGTTCGCCACCTTCGGCGGCGCGCGCCTGACGATTTACGCGCCCCGGAACGACGGCGGGCTGATGCGGAGCCTGGAGCGCGCGCTGGAACGTTTCGCTTTCCCGCGCCGGACGAACGATCGCGCCGGCCTCGGATCGTTCGCCAATTACATGGCGCGCATCAATCGCGCGGTTCGGCCTTGAAAGTCGGGCGATCCATGGACGAGAAACGCTATCTGCCTTGCGGAATAAGCCGGGAAGAACGGACCCGCGAACTCAACGCCCGCATCCGGGCGCAACGCCCCGGCATTTGCACCGAGCGCGCCCGCCTCGTCACCGAATCCGACCGCGCGACGGCGGGCGAGCCGGTTGTCGTCAAGCGCGCCAAGGCGTTGCGGCATATCCTGGAAAACATGCGCGTCTATATCCTCGACGACGAACTGATCGTCGGCCACCACGCGGCGCGGTTGCGGCATGCTCCGATGTTCCCGGAGGTCTGTTCGTTTTCCGAGGCGGAGCTGGACCGCTGTCCCACCCGCAAAGTGGACACGCTGCAAATAACCGGTGCGGACAAGCGCTTCCTTCTTGACGAGATTTATCCCTACTGGAAGGGAAAAAGCCAGAGCGACCTGACGGTGCATTATTTCCCCGACGCCGTCAAGCGCGAGCTGGGATTCGAAAACCGGATCTTCAATCCGCTGAGCCGGACCCGCAGCGGCTACGGCCACTATACTCCCGATTTTCCCGCCATTCTCGAAACCGGGTTCGAGGGCGTGCGGCGCCGGGCGGAGGAGGCGCTCGCGGCGCTGAACGACTACGATCCGGATTACGCCGACAAAATGCTGTTTTACCAGAGCGTCGTCGTCATCGCCGAAGGCGTGAGGATCTTCGGCGACCGCTACGCCGCTTGCGCGCGGGAGGCGGCGGGGAAGGAACGCGATCCGCGCCGCCGGAGGGAGCTCGAGCTTATCGCCGCCGTCTGCGCGCGGGTGCCGTACCGCCCGGCCCGCACCTATCACGAGGCGCTGCAATCATACTGGTTCACGATTCTGATCGACTATATCGGCCAAAACGGCTCCGCCATTTCGGCGGGGCGCTTCGATCAATACATTTTCCCGTTCTACGCCGCCGACCTGAAGGCCGGCCGCATCGCGCGGGAGGAGGCGCTGGAATTGCTCGAGGCGCTCCTGGTCCAGCATCTCGACATCATCAAGGCGGGGACGTACGAGACCGCGCGCAACAACGGCGGCTTCGCGACGACGATCCATCTCTCGCTTTCCGGCGTCGACCGGGACGGCAACGACGCCACCAACGAACTCAGCCGCATGGTTCTCGAAGCCGACCGGAACGTCTTCAACAGCGAGCCGAACATCGGTTTGCGCGTGAGCGCCGACACGCCCGACGCGATGATCGAAATGGCGCTGGACAATCTCGCCGCGCGCGAGGGCGGCAAGTATCCCATCTTCAACGACGACGCCATCATCCCCGCGCTCGAAAAGGACGGCGTCGAACACGGCGACGCCATGGATTACAGCGTCGTCGGCTGCGTCGAACCGACGCCGAGCGG
>JAISXA010000220.1 GCA_031270685.1 Planctomycetota bacterium | reverse complement strand
ACGGTCCGGGACAAACCGCACCCGGATATTAGTTGATTTTCCATATTCGTCAATGCCGGTTTTTTAAAAAAAACCATCTTCGGCGGATGACTATCCCCGGGAATTGACAAAAAATGCGGCATGCATTTCAATATACACCCCGGCAACGGTTTCGGTTGCCCGGAGTCATTGCGGCGCATCAACTTATAAGGGATTCATCCGGTTATGGCTGATTGCATACATATCGTCGGCGCCAAGGAACACAACCTCAAGAACGTCTCGCTGGATCTGCCGCGCAATTCCCTCACCGTCGTCACCGGGCTTTCGGGCTCCGGAAAGTCCAGCCTCGCCTTCGACACCGTCTACGTCGAGGGGCAGCGCAGGTACATGGAAAGCCTATCCTCGTACGCCCGGCAGTTCCTGGACCTGACCGCGAAACCCGATGTCGAAAGTATATCCGGCCTTCCGCCCACCATCGCCATCGAACAACGAAAAAGCCACGCCAACCCGCGATCGACCGTGGCCACCACCACCGAGATTTACGACTACCTGCGCCTTCTTTTCGCCCGCGCCGGCATTCCCCACTGCTGGCAATGCGGCAAGGAGATCGCCAGGCAAACCCCGCAGCAGATCGTCGACGCCGTGATCGGCGACGGCCTCGACCGCAAGGCCATGATCCTTTCGCCGCTCATCAGGGGGCGCAAGGGCGAGCACAGGGACGTCATCGCCTCCCTGAAACGGGAAGGCTTCATCCGCGCCCGCATCGACGGGCTGATGCAGGAATTGTCCGACCTCAGCGAAATACCGCAAAAAAAACGCAAACACACCCTCGAGGCGGTGATCGACCGCCTGGTCGTCCGCGCCGATTCCGCCGGCCGCCTGGCGGAGGCGGTGGAAACCGCGCTGAGATTGTCCAGGGGGCTGGTTATCGCGGCGCTGGAAGAACCCGGAGACCGATGGCGGGATCGCCTTTACAGCGAGAATTACGGCTGCCCCGATTGCGGCATCTCCTTCCAGGAACTCGAACCGCGCATGTTCTCCTTCAATTCTCCCTTCGGCGCCTGCCCGGCGTGCGACGGCCTCGGAACCCGTCTCAAACTCGATCCGGACCTCATCGTTCCCGATCCGTCCCTTTCGCTCGAAAAGGGCGCGCTTGAAATATCCCACAAGGGCGGGATGTTCCTGGCAAGCCAGTATCACTGGGTGATCCGCGACTTCGCCCGCAAATACAAGGCGGACATCAAGCAGCCCTTTTCCAGGCTCCCCAAAAAGCTCAAGGACATACTTTTCCATGGCGATCCGGATTCGCGGAAAAAGGGATACGCCGACATGCCGCCGAAGGAAGGTCCCGGCTTCGACGGGGTCATTCCCATGCTCGAGACCCAGTTCAGCAAGACCGAAAGCGAATACATCAAGCAGAAGATCCACGATTACATGGCGGAGCAGCCCTGCCCGGTCTGCGGCGGCGCGCGCCTGAAGCCGGAGGCGCTGGCGGTGCAGGTCGGCGGGCTGAACATCCACGAAATCGTGTCCAAGTCCACGCGGGACGCGCTCGATTTCATGAACGAACTCAAACTCGGCCGCGAGGGCGAGGCGGTGGCGGAGCCGATCCGGCGCGAGGTGGCGAAACGCCTCGCCTTCATGATGGACGTCGGCCTCGAATACCTCACTCTCGCGCGCATGACCGGCACGCTTTCCGGCGGCGAGCACCAGCGCATCCGCCTCGCCTCGCAGGTCGGCTCCGGCCTGGTAGGCGTCTGCTACGTTCTCGACGAACCAACCATCGGGCTGCACCAGCGCGACAACCGGCGGCTTCTCGGGACGCTTCTTAAAATGCGCGATCTCGGCAACACGGTGATCGTCGTCGAGCACGACGAGGACGTCATCCGCGCGGCCGACCACCTCGTCGACATGGGCCCGGGGGCCGGGCGGATGGGCGGCGAGGTCGTCGCCGAGGGAACGGTGGCGTCGGTGGCGGCGAATCCGGAAAGTCCCACCGGGCGTTACCTCTCCGGAATCGACGCCATCCCCCTGCCTTCCGAAAGACGCCTTGCGGACCTCGAAAACCGGGCCCTCGTCCTCCACGGCGCCGCCGGCAACAATCTGCGGAACATCGACGCCGCCTTCCCGCTCGGTTGCCTCACCTGCGTCACCGGGGTCTCCGGCTCGGGGAAATCCACGCTGGTGACCCAGACCCTCTGCCGCGCGCTTCTGCGCATCGTGAACCGTTCGCGGGTCAAGCCCGCGCACTATGACCGCCTGACCGGCCTCGACCGCATCGACAAGGTGGTGGAAATCGACCAATCCCCCATCGGCAAGACGCCGCGCTCGAACCCGGCCACCTACACCGGCGTCTTCGACGACGTGCGCAAGCTGTTCGCGCAGACCGCCGAGGCGAAAATGCGCGGCTACTCGCCGGGCCGCTTCAGCTTCAACGTCAAGGGCGGGCGCTGCGAGCATTGCCAGGGGGCGGGCCTGATCAAGATCGAGATGCACTTCCTCCCCGACGTCTTCGTGGAATGCGAACAATGCGGCGGCGCCAGGTACAACCGCGAGACGCTCGAGGTGCGGTACAGGGGCAAGAACATCGCCGCGGTTCTCGCCATGCCGATCGAGGAGGCGCTGGAGTTCTTCAAGAACATCCCGCCGCTCAGGGAAGGCATGCAAACCCTTTACGACGTTGGCCTCGGCTACGTCACGCTGGGACAGAGCAGCACCACCCTTTCGGGGGGCGAGGCGCAGCGCGTCAAGTTGGCGACGGAACTCTCCAGGCGGGCGACCGGCAAAACCGTATACATTCTCGACGAACCCACCACCGGCCTGCACTTCGCCGATATCCGCAAGCTCCTGGACGTGCTTGCCCGCCTTGTCGATTACGGCAACACGGTGATCGTCATCGAGCACAACCTGGACGTGGTGAAATCGGCTGACTGGATCATCGACCTGGGGCCGGAAGGCGGCGATCGCGGCGGGAAAATCATCGCCACCGGCACGCCGGAGCAAATCGCGGCGAACAAGGAAAGCCTGACCGGGCAATATCTCGCGCCGGTCTTGGAACGACAGCGAAATCGCCATTAAACGCTTGCCATGGGGAAAAAAACGCGGTACCCTAGAGGACCGGCAAATCGGCGCGGCATATCTAGTTGGGAATCGGGTGGGGAGACTGAGCATGACATGTTCCGTTTCGCGGACTGGATGGTTGACCCTGACCGCTCTGATTGTCGTCGCGTTAGCCGCGCGCGGCGGCGAACTTTTTAGGCCGGTGCCTCCCGATGCGCAAGTTACCCGCTTCACCAGGTTCAATATTCGTTATACCCTCCGGGACATTATCGCCGACGATGTGATCAGGGTCGAATTCTTCATCACCAGGGACATGGGCAACACTTGGGAACGCTACGGCGAGGATCCCGACCGCGTATCTCCCATGACCGTCCAGTTGGAAGGCGAAGGCGTGTACGGGTTCGTCTGCGTCGCCACCGACCGCTTCGGCAACCGCGAACGCGAGCCGGGACCGAGAACCCGCCCGGAAACCGTCATCATCGTCGACCGCACCCCGCCCACCGCCAAATGGCTGTCGCCCCTTCAGGACGTACTCTCGAAAGGCAGTCCCGTCGAATTCCGCTGGGAAGCCGGCGACCGCTATCTCCGCACCTCCCCCGTCCGCATCCAATACGCCCAAAACGCGCAGTCCAACCTCGACCGCAACGCGAACTGGCAGGACCTCGAGATCAACCTTCCCCCCGAGGGATCCATCAGTTGGTTTCCCCCCGCCAACGCCTCCGGGCGCTATAATTTCCGCCTTGTCGCCGAGGACCGGGCCGGCAACCTCGGCATCGCCTACAATCCCTCGACCCTCATCATCGACACCATCCCCCCGACCGTCACCGGCGTACAACCGCTACGTTCCAACCAACTTCGCGTCAACCTGAGCGTGTCCGCCGAAGACGACCCGGGTGGTTCCGGCGTCAAGGAGATATCGCTGTACAGCAGCGACAACGGCGGCGCCGATTGGACGCTTCTCAAGGAGCGGTCGGATACGGGGGAAAGCGTCCCTTCCCGCCGTCCGCCTGAAACGCCCCTCCCGTTCGAGGTCGAGCGCTCCGGCGAATTCGCGCTCTGGCCGGTCGTCTTCGACAACGCCGAAAACAGCAGCCCTCTGCCCGCCGCCGGCGTTGCCGGCCCCTTCATCCTGGTCGTCGACAACGAACCGCCCAGCGTCACCCTGTCGAACTCGTTCCTCCAGGGGCGCAACGCGATCCTTGTCAACGAAACCCGGGTGATCGAATGGACATCCTACGACCCGCACCCGAGGGAAGGCGCAACCGTCGTCCACCTTTCCCTCGACAACGGCCGGACCTGGAGGCAAATCGACTCCGGACTTTCATCGTCCGGCTCTTCCGTGGTCAACTTCCAGTACGGCTCGGAAAGCAACGAAGCAATGCTCAAGGTCGCGGTCGAGGACGATTTCGGCAACGTCGGCGAAGGGTTGTCGCAAAGCTTCAGGCTCTCTTCCGCCAGTACCGTCATCACCGGCGTGAACCAGGTCGGTCCCGGGACGTATGGCGGCCCCAACCTGCCACCCCCGTCCATATATGATCCAAACGGCGCATATTCTCCCACCCCGACCCCCGTTCCTCCCTACGGCTCGCCGCCCCCGACCGTATATGATCCAAGCGGCGCATATTCTCCCGCCCCGACCCCTGTTCCTCCCTATGGCTCGCCGCCCCCGTCGGTATATGATCCCTATCAATTCCCCATCGATCCGCCGGTGGGCGAATCCACAGCCGGTTCGTTCCCTTCGGCGATGCTGGGATCGTCGGCGACGGCTTCGTCTTCCGGGGTGTCGCCCCCCGCGCCTGCGCGGCAACAACAACAGACTCAGGCTCCGGCGTGGAATCCGACGCCGCCGCAATCTTCGTTCTATCCGGGTACGGACTCGGTCGGCCCCACTTCGCCGGCGGTCCCTCCGGGGTATTTTGAAGCCCCGGCCGACACGTTCGCGTCACCAGCAATGCCCCGGATAGAATCGCCGGTCGCGCCGCCACCGGCGATCGCGACGACGCAGCAACCGACCGCGACAACGCCGGTGACTCCGCCGCCCGCCGTGACCGATTCCGGATCAATCGTAGCGCCGATTTCACCTCCCCCGCCGACGACGCCAGCCGCTCCCTTGGCGCCGCCGCCGGGTGGAACCACCGCGCCGGCCGCGCCCCAGGCACCGTCCATGACCGATTTCTTCAGCAATTTCGGCGGCGACCTCCAGCCGCCGCCGCTGCCAAGCGAACGCCCGGGCGCGGCCGGATCGCGGGGCATCGGCATGCCCCCGGCTCCGTCAGTCACGCCGCCGGCAATTTCACTGACCCCGCCGTCCGGTCCGGCGCCGACGATTCCGGCCGCCCCGCCCCCGACTCCGCCCGTCGCCACGCCGGCGATTCCCACGTTGGGTTCGCCGGTCGAATCGCTGAGGCCGGATTCGGGCCTAACCCCGCCGCTGTCGAACCAGCCGCCGCCAATTCCGCCAATGACGGACGAGTTCTCCGGTTCCCTGTCCGCACCGCCCGCCCCATCGGGGTCGGCGCTCCCCACCGATCCGAGGCAATTGTCGAACCACTACGCCGACGAAGCCGGGGATTATCTCGAGGAAGGCAGGGTCGATCTGGCCTTGGAGGCCGCGACCAACGCGCTGAACACCGACAACGCCAACCCCCTTGCCTACTCGCGCCTCGCCCAGGCGTACGTGCAGCAGGATCCGCCCAACTTCGCGCGGGCCGCGACGCTGGCGAAGGAAGCCACCGACCTTGGAATGGACTGGTATTCGTGGTGGACCTGCGCCGACGTGTTCTATCGCTGGTCGCATGCGCGCAACCGCATGGTACAGACGCAGCTGCGCGGCGGACAGCGCCCTTCGGCCGACCTCCTCGACGAGCGCAACCAGGCGCTCAACAACGCGCAGATCGCCGTCGGCAACGCCGGCAAACTGGTCCGCCCCGAAATCGAGGCCGACATGGAACAGGTCGCGCTCACCCAAGGCGAGATCACCTATCTTCGCGCGCTTTCCATCCCGGAACCGATCCGGCCGCCGGCCGACGCCCCGCCGTCCACGCAGTCGGAATACCGTAGCTCGTTCAGCGTCTACAAAAACTCGGTGACGCCCATCCTGCTTGAGGCGCTGCCGCACTTCCAGACCGCGATGCGGCTTGGCGGCGCGCCGTCGTACCGCGAAGCGTTCCATATCGGCATCATCAACTTCCGCCTCGGCGGGCTCGAGAAGGACGCGGGCAACGCCGCGCAGTCGGCGAACTATTACGAAACCGCCGCCCGGTTCCTGGAGGAGGCGACGACAGCCGTCAAGGTGCCGGCGGAGGGACCGCGCGAAGCGTACTATATGCTCGCCTACAGCCACGACCAGCTCGCCGAGCACCCCGGAGGGGATAGCGCCCGCCAGAGGGAACTCGCCCTGCGCTATTGGCGACGCACCGCCGATTTCTACGCGCCCGGCAGCGCCTACCGGGACTTCGCGGAACGGCGGATCGCTCAGCTGCAACAGGAACTGGGGCTGTAACGCCGATTGCGGGCTTGTCGCCTTTGGTGAAACGCGTCGGTGAGGAATCATTTATAAGTGAAGTTTTGCAAATTGGGCATTCAAACCGCCGAATGCCCAATTTGTAAAAATCACAACCCTTGCGGCACAGGCGTTTCCGATTTTTGCAAAGTGGCGATTGGTGGTTTAATCGCCATTTTGCAAAACTTCATTTATAAGATAATCGGGCGACGGTTGGCCCGATTTCCTCCAAAAGTCCACCTTCAGGCTTCCTCACCGTTTCCTTTTACGACGACCCGTCGTCGGGAGTGATCTCGAGGCGTAGGGTTTTGTCCTCCCCGCCGACCAGCCGTACCCGGTGGGCGAGGCGGTGGGGCCAAAGCCAAATCGCGCCCGCATGGTCGGCGAGGACGATGGATTCGCCGCGCCTGCGCCTGGGTATTTTGAGATCGGTCATGACCTCCCGCAGTTTGCGGCTCCCCGGCGCGCCCAGCGGCCGGAAACGTTCGCCCGGCGAAGGCGCGCGCAGACGGAGCGGCCAGCGAATGACGCGCGGATTGAACCATTCCACGAAGCGGTTTTCACGATCGCTTCGGCTCATCGCGGTCGCGGGCATCCACAGGGCGGAGATCGACAGCCCGTTCGTCGCGATATCGAACGGTGGATCGGGGAGGAGTATTTCCGACCCCGGCTCGTCCCGCTCATTTCCGGGGAATGAGAAAAACAACCCGTCGCTTTCCTTGCGCGCCCGCAACCGCCCCGGCAGCGACAAGCCATCCCCTGTCTGTCCGCTCTCGGCGAGCACGGCCAGGCGGGACAAGGCGGCGCCGTAGGGAAGGCGCGCGCCCATCTGCTCCTCGAGAATATGCCGCAGCGCATAGAGAAGATGCTCGGGAACCGCGAACAGTTCCGGCTCAAGCCGCAAAAGCAGCCCGCCGGACTCGCGCTCCCCGTACTTTTCCGCGAGCCGCCTGCCCTCGCCGGCGAGCGCGTACTCCTCGCCGGCGAGGGCGCGGGCCTTGTCGAGCAGCCGCGCCCGGAAGCCGGGCAGAATGTTTTCGAGGGCCGGAATGGTATTGTGACGGATGCGGTTGCGCAGATAGCCGGGGTCGGCATTGGTTTCGTCCTCGCGCCAGTTGAGGCCATGCCCGAGCGCGTAGCGGAGCAGGTCGGCGCGGGGGATGGAAAGGAGCGGCCGGCCGACACGGACGCGGACGCCGCCGCGCAGGGCCAGGGACGAAAGTTCGCGCATGCCGGCCAGGCCGCGCCGATGCGCGCCGCGCCGCAAATGCATGAGGATCGTTTCCGCCTGATCGTCGGCGTGATGGCCGACAAGGACGAGGTCGTCGCCGCCGGACGCGAGGCGCTTGAAGAATTCGTAGCGCGCCATCCGCCCGGCCTCCTCGACCCCGAGGCGCTCCTTCCTGGCGATCTCCCGCACGTCGGTCTTTTCCGCCGCGAAGGCGACGCCGAGCCTGGCGGCGTAGTCGCGGGAAAAATCCTCGTCGCCGTCCGCCGCCACGCCGCGGATGCCGTGGTTGAGGTGCGCGGCGAGAAGGTCTTCCCGGCGGCCGCGCGCGCCCGTCCATTGATCGGCGAGATGCGTGAGGACGACCGAATCCATGCCGCCGGAGAGGGCGACGACGATCCTTCCCCGGCCGCCGGCGCCGACGATTTCGTCCATTGCGCGGTCGAAGCGTTCCCGGACCATCCTGACCGCCGTCTCCGATCCCCCGCCGCCGTAATGGGGCGCAGCGCGAAAAAAA
>JAISXA010000198.1 GCA_031270685.1 Planctomycetota bacterium | reverse complement strand
AAGGACGGCAAGAAACGGGTGGTGGAGCAGAAGACCTACCCCGGCTACCTGTTCATCGAGATGGACATGGACAATGACGACGCCTGGTATCTCATAACCGAGACCGCCGGCGTCAGCGGTTTCGTCTCCGCCGACCCGAGAAAGCCCCAGCCGCTGCCCGACGAGGAGATGGACGGCATTCTCAAGGTGATCGACAACGGCAAGGAGCGGCCGAAGCCGAAGATAGAATTCGACCCCGGCCAGCAGGTCCGCATCAAGGAAGGTCCGTTCGACAGTTACGAAGGCGTGGTCGAGGAGGTTTATCCCGATCGCGGACAGCTCAAGATCAACGTATTCATTTTCGGGCGCTCGACGCCCGTTGAATTGGGGTACCACCAGGTGGAGCGCACCTGACGCGCGGCGGACCGGCGCGGCCGGCCGCTTGCGGGCAAAAGGATCCCTGGTAGGGGATCCGGTCAGACGCGCCGCTTCTCGCCGGGAGGAACCGCGGGACCGGAGGGGGGATGTGGGAATGCGTGCGTTTCCGTTTCTTCGTTTTCCGGATATAGGCGTGTGGTTGGGAGTCGACTTGTGAAGCAATCGAACGGCGGTTGGTTTGATTTCCTTCAAAAGTCCCCTGGGAGCCAGTTATGGCAAAAAAAGGCAAGGAAGTGGTCAACAGGATCAAGCTCCAGTGCCCCGCCGGAGCGGCGACCCCGGCCCCGCCGGTCGGTCCCGCCCTCGGCCAGGCGCAAGTTCCGGTGGGCGAGTTCGTGCAACGGTTCAACGCCGCCACCCAGAACCGGAAGGGGCTGATCGTCCCGGTCGAAATCTTCGTTTACTCCGATCGGACGTTCGACTTCATCGTCAAGAGCCCGCCCGCGGCGGTGCTCCTCAAGAAGGCGGCCGGAGTCGAATCCGGTTCCGGAACGCCCAACAAGATCAAGGTGGGCAAGGTAACCCAGGCGCATCTGGCCGAAATCGCCGAAACCAAGAAAAGCGACCTCAACGCCCGCGACGTGGACCACGCCAAACGCATCATCGCCGGCACCGCCCGCAGCATGGGCATCGAGATCGCCGACTAGGTTCGGCCAACGAACGAACAGCGCCCCGGACGGCGGCAGGCGAAGGGCCTTGGTGCGGCCCGAAGCCGAAAGACCGCCGGAAGGACGGCTTGGACAGGAGCCGGACCGTCGGGGACGAGGAGAAAGCAATGGCGGCAAAACGCAGCAAGAGATATCGCAAAGCGGCGGAAGCGCACGATCGCAACGCCGCGCTCGGCGTCGAGCAGGCGATCGCCTTCGTCAAGGCGCGCGCAAGCGCCAAGTTCGACGAAACGGTCGATATCGCGATCAAGCTGAACATCGACGCCAAGCAGGCCGACCAATTGGTTCGCGGCAGCCTTTCGCTTCCCCACGGCATCGGCAAGTCGATGCGCGTGATCGCCTTCGCGGAAGGCGAAATGGCCGAGGCGGCCAAGGCCGCCGGCGCCGTCGAGGTCGGCGGGCAGGCCTTGGTGGACAAGATCGCCGGCGGCTGGATGGAGTTCGACGTCGCGGTCGCGCATCCATCGATGATGCGCTTCGTCGGCAAGCTCGGCAAGGTGCTCGGGCCCAAGGGACTCATGCCCAGCCCGAAGTCCGGCACCGTCACCGACAAGGTGCCGGAGGCGGTCGGCGAATTCGCGGCCGGCAAGCTGGAGTTCCGCAACGACAAGGAAGGCAACGTCCACATGGTCGCCGGCAAGGCGTCCTTCGACCAGGACAAATTGGTCGAGAACGTCCAGGCCGCCGTGCGGCACATCAAATCCATCCGTCCCCAGGCCGTGCGCGGCGAGTACATCGTCGGCGTGCACCTTTCCTCCACTATGGGGCCGGGCGTCAAGGTGTCGTACCAATCCGAACCTTCGGCCGCCGCCAACTAGGCGCGCCCGGGGGATGGAACACTGTGAACTGGGAGCGCTGAAATGCCTAATCGGGTAAACGGGTTACAGGTCGAGCAGTACAAAAGGACGTTCAAGGACGTCGGCTTCGTCATCGCCGTCGGCTATCCCAAGCTCGACGTCAAGGGCATCGACCAGCTGCGCGGCAAGCTCATCGCCGCCGGCGGCAAGATGCTGTTCGTCCGCAACCGGCTCGCCGTCATCGCCATGAAGGAACTGGGCCATGGGAACGCGGCTCCGATCTGCGATGGGCAGAGCGCCTTCGTGTGGGGCGAGGATCCGGCGGCGATCGCGCGCTTTCTGGTCGACTTCAAAAAGGATCACGCCGAACTTCTGCTTCACGGCGCCCTGATCGAGAGGGAGGTTCTTGACTCCGGGCAGGTGATCGAGCTTTCCAAAAGCCCCACCAGGGAGGAGCTCAAATCCATCATCTCCGGCCAGATCATCGCCATGGGCGGCAAACTGTCGGCGCAGCTGCTCGCCGCCGGCGGCCTGGTGGCAAGCCAGATCGAAAAGATCGGCAAGTCGGACGCGGGAGGGGAAGCCGCCTGACGGCGGACCCCTGTTTTGCATGGTTTTTTTGTTTTTTTTTGCTTTTATTCAAATGCGCATTCGAATCGTTGAGATACAGGATTCAGGAGAAGCGAAGATGTCTGAAAATCGTGAATGGAACGCCGACCTCAAGGCGCTCGGAGACAAGATCGTCGGCTTGACCCTCCTTCAGGCCAAGGAACTTTCGGACTACCTCAAGGAAGTCCACGGCATCGAGCCCGCCAGCGGCGGCGCGGTGATGCTGGCGGCGCCGGCGGCGGCGGCCGGCGGCGAGGCCGACGAAGGCCCGTCCGTGTTCGACGTCATCCTTAAAGGGGTTCCGGACACCACCAGGAAAATCTCGGTCATCAAGGCCGTCCGCGAGATCACCGGTCTCGGGCTCAAGGAAGCCAAGGATCTCGTGGAGAAGGCCCCGAGCCCGATCAAGGAAAAGGTCGACAAGGATACCGCCGACAAGCTTAAAATCCAGCTCGAGGAAGCCGGCGGTCAGGTCGAATTCAAGTAGGGACCACCAGTTCCCAACAATCCCGGCGTCCGTCGGCGAGCATTTCGCGGGCGGACGCCGTCTGCGGTTTCCGGAAGTTGGCTATACCGGCGGTTAAAACGTGGACAAAACCTTCGAAAACGCGGGGTTCGCATCATCGCCGCTCCCTCCGCGGCGGCGTTATGAATCCGTCTCGAAAGGCCGATGGCGCCGTCCGCCCGAAACTTTCGAACGCCACCCATGGACCAGTGCGAGGACCGTTTTATGACCCAGTCCGTCCGATACTACGGAAAAGCCTTCCAGACCATGCCGCTGCCGGATCTTATGGAGACCCAGCGGCGTTTCTACAACGAATTCCTGCAACGCGACACCCCGCCCCAGGAGCGCAAGAACGATGGGCTCGAGGCGGTGTTCCGCGAAGTTTTCCCCATTGAAAGCTATGACGGCACGGTCAGTCTCGAATATCTCGAGTATCAGATCGGCGAGCCGAGACATACCCCGGACGAATGCCGGGCGCTCAGGCTCACCTATGCCGGTCCGCTCAGGATCAAGGTCCGCCTCACCGGCAAGGTGACGGTGGAGGAATCGGTCTATATCGGCGACATCCCGTTCATGATCGGCGGCGGCGAGTTCGTCGTCAACGGCGCGGAGCGCGTGATCGTCACCCAGCTCCAGCGCAGTCCGGGCTGCGACTTCTCCTCGGAAGTCCACTCCTCGGGCAAGCGCCTGCATTCCTGCCGCATCATCCCCGAGCGCGGCTCATGGATCCAGATCGAGGTCAGCTCCAAGGACCAGCTCACCATCCGTATCGACCGTTCCGCCAAGATCGCCGCCACCACCTTCCTGCGCGCCCTCGCGGTGGAAATGGATCCGGCGACCAACCTCCCCGTGGCCTACGACGCCACGCGCGGCTCGGGCGGCGAAAGCAAGAAGATCGAACAGTGGGCGCCGCTGCTGGACTCCGACGAGGATATCCTCCGCGCCTTCCATCCGGTCGTGGATTTCCCCCTCGCCGAGGAATCGCTCGACCTCCTGGACAGGATGGAGCTGGAAAACAAGCCCCTGCCGCTTTCCGTGTCCCGGGTCGTCGACCATGTCAACTGCCAGGTGCTCATCCCGGGCGCGGTCCGCTTGACCAGGGCGATCCTCGAACGCAGGATCGAATCCCGGGACCCGGCCGCCGAGAAGCCGACCGTTTTCGCCAAATTGCGCGAAGCCGGCGTCGAAAGCCTCAGCGTCATCGGTTCGCTCGACGAAAAGGGCGAATTCGCCGGACTCGAGGACGACCTCATCGTCAACACGCTTCAGGACGACCGCGAGCGCGTC
>JAISXA010000075.1 GCA_031270685.1 Planctomycetota bacterium | reverse complement strand
TGTGCCGCAAGGGTCGTGATTTTTACAAATTGGGCATTCGGCGGTTTGAACGCCCAATTTGCAAAAGTTCAGTTACAAACACCGAGACGGGCCGCTTACGGTTTGGGCGACGGGCGGGGATGCGGCCGCGATGGATGTATACCCGCAGTCGTGCGCTTGCAGGGGACGCATGTCCGGAAAGGGAATCACCCATGCTGAAGAAACTATCCATCAGCACAAAAATCATCAGCGTCATAGCGATCCTCTTCTTGTTCATCGTCGCAGTGTTTGCCGTGATGTGGTTCACCACCCACGAGGTGAAATCCGATGGCGTGTCTGTCGTGGAACAAGCCATGTTCGACGGACAGCGCGAAAAAATCAGGCTGGGCACACAATCCATGGCGGCGGCTTTGGCTGCGGCGCTGAAGGGAGTGGCGGATCGCCAGGAGCAGCACGACATCATCAAGTCGTTCATCCAGGATTACCGATTCGAGGCGGACAAGTCGGGCTATTACTTCACCTACATCGAAACGACGATCTTCATGCACCCCACCTTGCCGCAGCGCGAGGGTGACGATCTGGGAAACACCCCGGACGCCAACGGCGTGTTATACGTGCGTGATTTGTACGAAAGCGCCAAAAAAGGGGGAGGTTTCGTGACGTTCTCGTTCCCAAAGCCGCCGTCCATGGAGGTGGCGCCCAAGTTGGCCTACAGCGAGTACATCCCCGGAACGGACATCTGGATATCCACGGGCGTCTACATCGACAACGTGGAGACGTACAAGCAGGAGATGAATCAACGGATGGATGCGGACTTGAACGCCCGCATGTTCCTGTTGGTCGGCGTTGTCGGCGTGGCGTTGGCGGGAATCGCCGTCTTTTCGGTGGTCATCATCCGCGGCTTGACCGGTCCACTTGACCGGCTCAACGGGCAACTGGGCGACAGCGCCCGGAGAATCGATCAGGTGGTGGGAGTGATAACCGGAAATTCGGAGAAAATGCAGGCCGGTTCCCAGGGCAGCAGTGAAGGACTGGCCGAGATATCCGGCGCGGTGGAGCATGTCAACGAAGTGACGTGCCAAAACCTTGCCCATGCAGACAGGGCGACGGAATTGATGACGAAAACGCAGACCATCGCTGCGCAAGCGGAAGCGGCGATGGCCCAGGTGAACGACGCGATGGGCAGGATCGTGACCTCCGGCGCGGAGATGTCGAAAATCATCGGCACCATCGAATCAATCGCCTTCCAAACCAATCTGCTCGCGCTAAACGCGGCGGTGGAGGCCGCCCGGGCGGGCGAGGCAGGCAAGGGATTCGCGGTGGTCGCGGACGAGGTCCGCAATTTGGCCACAAAGTCGGCGAATTCTTCGAAAAGCACGGCGGAACTGCTCAACACGACCATCGAGTCCATACACGCGGGCGGCGAAAGGGTCCAGACCACGACGGAAACGTTTGCCGCCGTGAAGGTACGGATTGAGGAGGTGGGCGAACTGTTGCGCGGCGTGGTCCAAGCTTCGCGGGAACAAACGGATTTCGTTGGAAGGATTCGTGAATCCGTGTCCCGCCTTGATGAAATCAATCGGGGCAACGCGTCTCAGGTGGATGAATCGGTTCATTCCGTCGGGGATTTGCAGGAACAGGTGAACCTGCTGGGGGGCGTGGTCGATAACCTTACCGCCTTGGTTCACGGCAGCGGAAGGTGAATGGCCGGGTATGCCAGGATCTCCCGCCGCAAACCAGATGAACGACCACCGGCCAAAGCCGGTGGCTTGGAGAAACGACTAAAAGTCTGAAATCAAACAGCGGTGTGTTTGATTTCCTTCAAAAGTCCGCTGGTTGGCGACAAAGGCTATCAGATTTCCATGATTTCTCCGATCTTTTTGTCGACTTCCCCGTCGATGATCTTTTCGTACTTCTTGACCTGGTTCTGGACATCGTCCTTGAGCTTCTTGACGTCGTCCTGCGACAGCTCTTTTTTCTTCTCCATATCATCCAACATCTTGAGGCCGTCGCGGCGGACGTTGCGGACCGTCACCTTGGCGTCCTCACCCTGCGACTTGACGCCCTGCGCCAATTTTTTGCGGCGTTCCCCGGTGAGCGGCGGAAAGGAGAGGCGGATAATTTTGCCGTCGTTCTGGGGCGTTACGCCCAGATCCGACGCCAACAGCGCCTTCTCGATCTCCTTGAGCAAACCTAGATCGTAGGGCTTAAGCATGAGTTGCCGCGCCTCGGGAACGGAGATGGTGGCGCATTGCTTGAGCGGTATTTCGGCGCCGTATGCGTTTACCCGCACGCTTTCCACCAGGGCGGGCGTGGCGCGCCCGGTCCTGGTAATGCGGAATTCCTTTTGGAGATGGGACACAGACTTCTCCATACCCTGTTCTATGACGGACATGACGCTGTCGGCCGACATATGCGCTCTCCTTTCGGCAATAAATAACTGAATTTTTGCAAATTGGGCATTCAAACCGCCGAATGCCCAATTTGTAAAAATCGCGATCCTTGCGGCACAGGCGTTTTTGCTTTTTGCAAAGTGGCGATTGGCGGTTTAATAACCATTTTGCGAAACTTCGGCAAATAAGGTCGAATACGTAGTTTCCGGAGCCGCCCGCCTTTCACTCCCCCTCGACGCGGGTTCCAATCGCCTGGCCCGCCGCGACCTTGAGGGTGTTGCCCGGGGTCTTGATTGAATATACTATAATCGGTATTTTATTTTCGCGGCACATGGTGAAAGCGGTGGTGTCCATGATGCGCAGATTCTCGAAGATCGCCTGCGTGTAGGTTATGGTCTCGTAGCGCATGGCGTTGGAGTTCAATTCGGGATCCTCGGTGTAGATGCCGTCGACCTTGGTGGCCTTGAGTACCGCCTTGCAGTCAAGTTCGACTGCGCGCAATGCCGCCGCGGTGTCGGTGGTGAAGTAGGGATTGCCGGTGCCGCCGGCGAGAATGACCACCCGCCCCTTCTCCATGTGGCGTAGTGCGCGGCGGCGGATATACGGCTCCGCCACCTGGTCGGCCATGATGGCCGAAAGAACCCGGGTGGCATAGCCCATACCTTCCACCGTGGATTGCAGCGCCAATGCGTTAAGAATGGTGGCGGTCATGCCCATATAGTCGGCGGTGCCGCGTTCAATGCCCATCTCCGCGCTTTCCCGCCCGCGCACGAAATTGCCCGCGCCGACCACGATGGCGAGTTCCACCCCCGCCGCCGCGACGTCGCGGATCTCGGAGGCCGCCATCAGCAGCGCCTCGCGGTCCAGCCCGCTACCGCCGGGACCGCCCAGTGCTTCGCCGGAAATCTTCAGCAGTATTCTCCCTAATGTGGCCACGCCCCTTTCCTTCCTCGATCCGCGCGGGCAAGCCGCGCGGCTTCCCGGTGCCCGGAGCGGTCCGTAGCCCGAACCGCCAATCAAAAAAAAGCGCCGCCAAAAACGGCGGCCGGCAAGATGCTATTTCTCGGCGTCAATGGCGGCGTCTTCGCTCGAAGCGCCGGAGGCGATGGAGAACTGGCGGCGGAAGGCGCAGGCCAACTCCATGATCGCGGTGGCGAGTTCGATCGCCAGTCCGATGGCTTCGTCTGGCGTGGTATGCCGCTCGCGGCAGTGCGCGAGAAAAGCGGTGCGCAGATGCCGGGCGAAATCGGGGATGACGTTATGCTGGCGAGCGCGTTCCTCGAGAATGTATTCCATCCATCCGGAAAGGTTGCCCAAAAGATTGACTTCGAGGAGGCGCATCTCATGATCGCGGAACCCGGAATGGGCGAGGCGATCCCTCAGCGCCGCCCTGATGACCTCCGACCCCATATCTATTCGTCCGCGTTCGCGGAAGCGGGCGACGATTCGATCGAACGCCTGATCGATGCTCGCCGGAGTCGGTTCAATCAATGGCGTTTGCAGAATCAAGGGTCGTGAAGACATGCCGCCATACTCCTTTATTTGCGCCGCATTCCGCCGGACGTTTTCCGTAAAAAGCCCCGAGCGCCCACTTCGCCGGTTGGAAAAGGCGATGCGCTTTCTCTTTCGGCATTCCTCATCCGGGGAAACCCTCCCCCCTGTCCATTTGTAAACAGGTAATTGTGTTCCGACGCGGCAAAAAAGCAAGCATTATCGGGTAATGTCCAGGGTCATTCCAGGGCCCGGGGCCAACGCATGAAAATCTCCCTTGAGCGGTTCCAGGAGATGTTTTTCATCCCGGCCGTCCGCTTTTCGCCCTGTCTTAATGCGCCTTTAGCCGCCGCTTCTCCGACCAAGAGCTTGCCAAACGGCTCGAAATCACTTGTTCATGCGTCGGCCCCGGTCGGAGAAGTCCGCGGTTCGCGCGGCGGCGCAACTATTCTTTTTTCATTTTACGTAATAATTCAGGGGCTGGACCCGGTATTCCTGGACCGGCATCCGGTCGGTTGAGACATAGCCGGGTTCGGCGTTGATCAACTGCGGAATGCGGTTGATGATATCGGCGCAGGTCAGCTCCACGGTGGCGGGACGGTTGACCTCGATGGTGGTTTCGGGTTCGCCCTCGAAGATCCAGGTGTTGGTATCGAATTCCTCGGGGGCGTAAACCTTGCCGATATTTTCGGTCTCGATGACGATGCCTTCCCTGGTGGTGGTGGTGACCACCGCCGACATGCCGGTGGCGTCGCCCGCCTTGACGGTCATGCCGAGCGTGGAGGACTCGAGGTCCTTGGGATAAGTGAGCGGCACGCACTTCTGGGTCTGCGCGACGATGGTCAGGCCCAGTTTGCCGCATAGCCAGCCGTTCTGGTTCCACATGTAGGACGGAATGTATTCGCCCTTTTCCACCAGCGCCTTGATCTCGTCCGAGGAAAGGCGGTTATAATTGCCGATTTCCTTTTCGAATTCGGCGATGGAAAGTCCTGCGCCATGGCCCTTGGCGAGCGCGATGCCGTAGTCTTCGACGTTGTAGCTGCTGCTGCCCCTGATTTTGGTCAGCTTGTGGATCGACCCCGCCAGAGTCGTGACCAAAGACCCCCAATACATATCGGGATACCCTCCGCCCGCGAAGGTGCAGCCGCCCGCTTTCGCGGCGGCGTCGAGCTCGCCGGTGAGCGCCGGCGAGGAATTCCACGGATAGATCGCCTCTTCGCAGGTGGTGATGGCGTTGACCCCGGTCCTGGCGCAGGCCATGAAAGCGTCCTTGAGCTCCGCTACGGTGGAACGGGTGGCGATGACGCAGACATCGGGTTTGAGCTTGCCGAGGATGGATTCCGTGCCCTTGGCGTCGGAAACGACCACTCCCGTCTTGCCGGTCTCGGTGATTTCGCCGACATCCTTGCCGATGACCGCCGGGTTGACGTCAAAAGCCGCCACCAGCTCGGCGCCCTTCTCGATGGCGTAGCGCATGAGGAATTTACTCATCTTCCCGCACCCGTATTGTGCGACCTTCACCTTGCGATCCATGTTTTTTTCCTCCTATGAAAGATGTCAAACCCCTCGTCGTGATGTGCCGGCGGCGCGTTTGAAAGCCATGGGCGTCCAAAGTAGGCTTTTGGAGAAAATCAAACAAACCGCCGTTTGATTCTCTCCAAAGTTTCCCGGGTTACATTTTCCATCGGGGATTATTGCAAGGTCGGCGGGATCACCCGACCTTACGAAAAATCAACCCATTGACCCGTAAGCGGTGGCATCTTTGGAGGAAATCGGGCGGCGGTTGGCCAGATTTCCTCCAAAAAGTCCACCCAAGGGATCGGAGCAATTATGTTGCTTCCATTTTCATCGGCAAAACTCATCCCTGGACGGACCTCTCCTCGATTAAGTATACAACGTTTGGCGAAAATTTGTCAACGCTCGCGTCGTCGAACGTCGTCATCATTGTCGTTCGGAGCATTTTCCATCTCCTCCGGTTCCGCAGACTTTTGCCGCGGCGCAGACCTGGCTTGCGGGCGTTCGCGTTGGGGAGCGAGGCGCGTTTCGGGACTGGCCGGTTCTTGCCGCGCCGGTTCCGCCGGCTTGGCGGACGGTTGCGGCGCCGGTCGCGCGGGTCGCTCCGGCCTGTTCGTTGGCCTCGGGGAAGGTCGCGCCGGTTCCGCCGGCTTGGCGGACGGTTGCGGCGTAGGTCGCGCGGGTTGTTCCGGCCTGTTCGTTGGCCTCGGGGAAGGCCGCGCCGGTTCCGCCGGCTTGGCGGACGGTTGCGGCGCCGGTCGCGCGGGTTGCTCCGGCCTGTTCGTTGGTCTCGGGGAAGGCCGCGCCGGTTCCGCCGGCTTGGCGGATGGTTGCGGCGCCGGTCGCGCGGGTTGCTCCGGCCTGTTCGTTGGCCTCGGGGAAGGCCGCGCCGGTTCCGTCGGCTTGGCGGACGGTTGCGGTGTCGGCTGCGCGGAATCACCCTGACCCGGAGGACGCGAGCTTTCCACTTGGCCCGGCAAAGTCGTTATCGGAGATTCCAATATTCCGGGAAGAGTGGTAATTCCGCTCGGAGGACGGGGACGCTCGGAATCGCCACCCGGAGGGCGGGGACGCTCGGAACCACCGCCGCTCGGAGGACGGGGACGTTCGGAACCGCCGTCAGCCGGAGGACGGGGACGCTCGGAATCGCCACCCGGAGGGCGGGGACGCTCGGAATCACCGTCGGCCGGAGGACGGGGACGCTCGGAACCACCGCCGCTCGGAGGATGGGGACGCTCGGAACCACCGCCGCTCGGAGGACGGGGACGTTCGGAACCGCCGCCGCTCGGAGGACGGCTTCCGGACCAGTTCGGGGGCCGCGAACCTGGCCGCGACGGCGGGTGATTGCCTTGGCCGGGACGCGATGGCGGACGGGGGCGGTGCGGACGGTTGCCGAAGCCCGGGAATCGGTCGAAAATGCGGCCAAG
>JAISXA010000012.1 GCA_031270685.1 Planctomycetota bacterium | reverse complement strand
GGATAGATGGCATGATAGTCTCCTGATGAAAAGAGGAATAAGAAGGCGCCCTATCCTCTTTTCGACCGGAATGACGCCGCTCCGGTATTCCAGACTTACCATCTTATCTCCAAAGATGTTGCTGTTTACGGATCAACGGGTTGATTTTTCATTAGGTCGGGTGATACCGCCGACCTTAGCAATAATTTCCGACGGAAAATGGAACCCCAGGAAACATTGGAGAGAATCAAACGGCGGTTTGTTTGATTCTCCCCAAAAGTCGACGTGATGCCGCCGATCAGGCAATAATTATCGACGGAAAATGGAACCCCAGGAAACATTGGAGAGAATCAAACGGCGGTCTGTTTGATTTTCTCCAAAAGTCCACTCTCGGGCCGCAAAGGAAATCGCCATGAACAAGTTGCCGTCAAAGTGCTCAGCGATTGGGAGTTCCAGGCGAATGACCGGATTGGGAGTCGCTCGCCCATCCCGGCCGGATACTTCCGGCCGAGGCGGAAGGAGGTTTGGGACAAGCCGGTTCCGGTTTTTGCTGCTGGCGGCGGTCTTGGCCTGGTCAGTCCACCTCCGGGCGGGCGAAGGGGCGCTTGACGCCATCAAAAAGGCGGGGTTGCTCAAGGTGGCGGTTCCGCAGGATTTCCCCCCTTTCGGTTCCATCGGAACCGATCTTAAGCCCATCGGCTATGACATCGACACGGCGCAATTGATTGCCGACTCCCTGGGAGTCGGGCTTGAATTGGTGCCGGTGACCAGCACCAACCGGGTTCCCTACCTTACCACCGGCAAGGCGGATCTTATCATTTCCTCGCTCGGGAAAAATCCCGACCGGGAAAAGGTCATCGACTTTTCCAGCGCTTACGCCCCCTTTTACAGCGGGGTGTTCGGACCGGTCGACGCTGTCCTCGGCGCCCCGGCCGATCTCGTCGGCAAGACGGTGGCGGTGACCCGGGGATCGGTGGAGGATTTGGAGCTGGCGAAAATGATTCCGGCGGGAGTCGATGTCCGCCGCTTCGAGGACAACAGTTCCACCATATCCGCCTATCTCACGGGACAGTCCCAGTTTGTGGCCACCGGCAATATCGTCGCCGCCACCATAAACGAACATGATCCGGCCAAGGAATTGGAGCCCAAGTTCATGATCAAGGACTCCCCCTGCTATGTCGGACTCAACAAGAATCAGCCGGAATTGCTGGCGGCGGTCAATTCCGCCATCGCCCAGGCCAAGCGGGACGGCCGGCTGGAAGCGATCGCCAAAAAATGGCTGCGCATTTCCCTGCCGCCCGGCCTGTGAACGGGCCCGTCCGGATCGGGAACGAGCATGCCCTATCAATTTTCCTTCGAACCCATCTACGATAATTGGGGGATTCTGGCCGAGGGGGTGCTGACGACCTTGGGTTTGACCTTGGCCGGCGGCGCCCTGGGTTTGGGATTGGGCGTCTTGGGGGCGGTTGTCCGCTTCCGGCGGACGCCCGTCCAGTATCAAATCGTCACCGCCTATGTGGAAATGGTGCGGAACACCCCCTTTCTGATCCAGCTTTATTTCATCTTTTTCGGCCTGCCCTCGCTCGGCCTGCGGCTGGCGGGTTGGCAGGCCTCCATTCTCGCCATGGCGCTCAACCTCGGCGCCTACTCGACGGAAATCATCCGGGCCGGCCTGGAATCCCTGCCGCGCGGCCTTTTCGAGGCGGCGGCGGCCTTGTCCCTCACCCCCCGGCAAACCCTCCGCCTGGTGCTTCTCAAGCCGGCGCTGAAGAATGTCTGGCCGTCCCTCTGCAGCCAGGTGATCATCGTTATGCTGGGTTCCTCGGTCTGTTCGCAACTGGCGGTGGTGGAACTGACCTCCGCCGCCAGCCTGCTCCAGGCCCGCACCTTCAGGGCCTTCGAACTGTACCTGTTCGCCACCGCCGTCTACCTGCTCTTGGCGGTGCTGATTCGCTTTCTCCTCCGCCGGGTCGGGCGCCGGTTTATCGCCAGGGGGCGCCCATGATTCGCTTCACCTTCCCGGACATCGTCAGGGGACTGGTTTCCGGCCTGTTTTGG
The DNA here is from genome assembly GCA_031270685.1 of Planctomycetota bacterium. Taxonomy (GTDB): domain Bacteria; phylum Planctomycetota; class SZUA-567; order SZUA-567; family SZUA-567; genus JAIRTL01. The sequence goes on along the minus strand of JAISXA010000012.1, from coordinate 6,801 downwards.
ACCGTTGGCCTGTCGCTTATCGCCTTCCTCGGAGGCGGCCTCGCCGGCTTCGCCATCCTCATGGCGCGCCTGTCGCGGAACCGGATTGTCTCCCGCGCCGCCTCGCTTTACATCGAATTCTTCCAGGGCGCCCCCCTCCTTATGCAGCTTTTCCTGGTCTTCTTCGGCTTTTCCCTGCTGGGGTTCAACATTTCGCCCTTGGCCACCGCCGCCAGCGTCCTGACTCTCTATGCCGGGGCCTATCTGGGGGAAATCTGGCGGGGCTCGGTGGAATCGCTTCCCCGGGGCCAGTGGGAGGCGGCGGAAAGCCTGGCCTTGGGCCGCTGGGCCCAGTTAAGACTGGTAATCCTGCCGCAGGCGCTCCGGATTTCCATTCCCCCAACGGTGGGCTTTTCGGTGCAACTGGTAAAGGGTACGGCGGTGACCTCGATCATAGGCTTCCTTGAGATTACCAAGGCCGGCACCATGATCGCCAACGCCACCTACCGCCCCCTGATGGTGTACGGCCTGGCGGCGCTGGGCTATTTCCTGCTCTGTTTTCCCCTGTCGCTGGCGGCCAGGCGCCTGGAGAGGAGGTTCCATGCCCCCGCTGATAAACGCTGACGGCATCCACAAGAGCTTCGGCGGGATGGAGGTTCTCCGGGGCACGACCCTAAGGGTGGACGAGGGCGAGGTGGCGGCTGTCATCGGGCGGAGCGGATCCGGGAAGAGCACGCTTCTCCGCATCCTGAACGGTTTGGAAACCTGCGACGCCGGCTTCCTTTCCGTGGACGGGGAGCGGATTTCCGGATTGGAGCGGGATCTCCGCCGGCTACGCCTGAAAGTAGGCATGGTCTTCCAGCAGTTCAACCTGTTCCCCCACCTCACCGCCGGCGAAAACGTCATGCTCGCCCCTCGGGCGGTCAAGCGGCTGTCCCGCCCGGAAGCCAAATCCCTGGCCGGGGAGATGTTGGCCGGAGTGGGGTTGGCGGACAGGTTCGACGCCTTCCCCGATCAGCTTTCCGGCGGCCAGCAGCAGCGGGTGGCCATCGCCCGGGCCCTGGCCATGCGGCCCAGGGTGCTGCTTTGCGACGAGATCACCTCGGCCCTGGATCCGGAGCTGGTGGGGGAGGTTTTGGAGGTGGTGCGCAAACTTGCCGCCGCCGGCATGACGTTGGTCCTGGTCACCCACGAGATGCGCTTCGCCCGCGAGGTTTGCGACCGGCTGGTTTTCATGCATAACGGAGTGGTGGGTGAGGAGGGGAAGCCGGCCGAACTGTTTTCCCGTCCCCAAACCCCTGAACTGGCCGCTTTTATCGGTCAGGCGGGCCAAGGGTCCGCCGGAAGATGACGACGGCGGGTTGGATTGATTCCACTACGCTATATTTGCGGACTTTTGAAGGAAATCAAACAAACCGCCGTTTGATTTCCTTCAAGGTTTCAGGGCGTTAGTTTCGGAACCGTGCGCTGTTTTTCGCCTTGACCGTCATGCGGCCGGCGACCCGGCATAGGCCCTTTTCCGCACTTCCTCCGGAAGAGAGCCGCCGCCGATCAGGCTGCCAGCCAGGCTCATGCCGGCGCTGACCGCCCGATACAGTTCGTGAAGCTGGCGGTTTTCGGGATTATTGAGCGCCGCCTCGAGCATTTCGCGATTCTCGTACTCGCCAATCAGGCGAAAAACGCCGGAAACGTCCTCGAAAATGCGGACATTTTCCGGATTCTCGATTCCGTATCCGGAGAGGACGGCGGCAAGGAAATCCTGCATCGTCAACAACATGTCCTGGGATTCGGCGAGGACCGAACCCACTTCGTCCCAATTCATGACCGGCGCCTCGGGCGCTTGCGGGGTCGGGGCGTCGATATAGTCGGGGTCGGCTCCATGGAGCAGTTCCAGGAACGCGGCGAGCGCCTCCGTCTCAACCGCGGCGGCCTCGCGGTTCACAATGCCGACAACGTCGCGATTCAATTGGCGGGCGCCGGCGCCCGGCGGCGAAAAACCAAAGCCGACTTGCACTTCTTCTTCGGCCCGAATCGGTTCTTCCACAAGCGTGGTCATGGCTGGAGTTCCTCTCCTGTCGGGTCTTCCCGGAAAATACGCGCTTTCAACCCGGGAATACGCCGCTCGCCGGAATTCCCGAACCCGCCCTTCACTGCTTATCGGCGGCAAACCGCTTGTTCCTCCACTCGAATATCACGCGGCGCCGACCTCTTCGGCCGATTCGCCTTGCGCGTCGGCCGCCGCGGATTCGGCCTCTTCGCCGGCGATCATGTAACCGACGGTCAGCGAAGAGTATTCAATGTCGGCGCCGAACCGGCGCACGAATCCGTATTGCATATCGCTATCGCCGGATACGGTTCTGAAGCCGAGCAGCAGTTCCTTCAAGCTGTCGATATTGTCCTTGATGGCGGAGACCGGATCGGCCGAGTAGGCTTCGTCAAAGCCCTTGACCGAGTTTCTCGCGTCCACGAGCGCCGCGCGGGCGGCCATGACGGCGAACCGGCTCACCAGCGTGCCGTCGGTGTTGAACGCGCTCCGTACTTTCGACGCGGTCGCGGAGTCGGAGCCCGAGACGTCGACGCCGCCCACCCCATTCAGACCCATGGCGAGGGTTGTCGAGTCGTCCAGGCCGAGCATTCCCGACAGTTTGCCGAACCAGGAGCTGAAATTCATGAAATCCTGGTTGAACTCGTCTTCAACCTCGTCGAGGGATTTGGCGGTCTTGCTCACATCCCCGTTCGGGAAGATGATCTTGAATATGTCCAGGCTTTTCGCGCGATCCAGAAGCGCCTTCGCCTTATCCGAAACGCCGACCTCGTCGGAAGCGATGGAGGAGGCGCCGCCGATGATGTCGAGGAAGGATCCGGAAAACGAGACGTTGCCGGAACCATGGAACATACCCCGATAAGCGGTCTGGATATTCGCGGAAGTGATTTGCATTGCCATCTCCCATGTGGACTTTTGGAGAGAATCAAGCGGCGGTTTGTTTGATTCTCTCCAAAAGTCCGCTCCCATGCTTTCAAGGCGTAAATCGTCATTGCCCGGGAGAAATGCAAGCGTATTGCCAGTAATAGTGCATCCCCTGCCCGGATCAAACCCGGGCAAGGGACGTTTGGGGGAGGAATCTCTTTATAATTTTTTATGAATTGGAAGGTTATCAAATCGTGGACTTTTGAGGAAGATCAATCGAACGATCGATTTCCTTCAAAGTTCACTCAAAATCTCAGGAAATTTTTCCCCCGGCCATCCAGGGTTCGCGACTTCTGACCGGCAATGAATTCCGGGAATAGGCGTAATATTCCGGCTCCATGCCGTTTTCCTCGCCAAAGGCGACCAGCGCCAAATCGAGCAACTGATCCTCCTCAATCACTTGCGACGCATCCTTTTCCGCCGCTTCGCGCGCCCTCCGCTCCAAATGTTCGGCGAACGCGGCATTGGACATCACTATCACCCTGCCGTCCGCTTCGGCCCGCATCTGGATGCGCTCGTCAAGCACCAGGTCGTAAACGATCTGGAACGCCTGTTTGCGGCTTAACCCGAGAATCGACAACCCTTTCTTGTCGAGGGTCAACGCTCCGTTTTGCTCCAGATATTCAAGAAGAAGCTGCGCGCGGGTTTGACGCGATTCGGATTCGCCCTTATGACGCATGCGGTTCATCAGGTTTTTAAACATGGCGCCGTCCCCTTTCATCATTACCTGTTATCGGCCAGGTTCGGGAAGCAACTTCAACCAAACGGAAAAAACTTTCTTTCCCGGCGCATTTCCCGTATTATTGTCATAATATGAAGTCGGCGGTCTCATTTCGGCGCGCCGCCATTTATGGGAAAGGACGAACGGGAGTGGCGAAGAACGTCGCGGTTGTCGGCGTCACCGGCGCGGTTGGCCAGGAAATGATCAACTGCCTTGAGCGAAGGAATTTTCCCGTCAACGAGCTGAAGGTTATGGCCTCGGCGCGTTCCGCGGGCAAAACGATAAAATTCCGGGGCAAAGACCTGACTGTCACCGAGGCCGCCGCGGACTCCTTCGCCGGCGTCGATATCGCGCTCATGGCGGTCGAAGCCGATCAGTCGCGGGAGTTCAGCCCGGCGGCGGTCAAAGCCGGGGCGGTGGTGATCGACAATTCCTCCGCCTACCGGATGGACCCGGCCTGCCCTCTTGTGGTTCCGGAAGTCAATCCGCGGGCGGTCAAGGAGATGAAAAAGGGCATCATCGCCAATCCGAACTGCTCCACGATCATCATGAACGTGTCGGTATGGCCGTTGCACAAGGTCAATTCGGTGTCGCGCATCATAGTCAGCACCTACCAGGCCGCCTCGGGTTCGGGCAAGCCCGCCATGGACGAACTGGCCGAGACCGCCCGGGCGTGGGTCGAGGGGCGGCCGATCGAACCGAAGGTGTTTCCGTATCAATTGGTCATGAACCTGTTTTCGCTCAATTCCGGGTTGACCGACAACGGCTACAACTCCGAGGAAATGAAGATGACCAATGAAACGCGGAAAATCTTCGGCGCTCCCGGGATGATGGTGGCCGCGACCTGCGTCAGGGTTCCGGTCATGCGCGTGCACTGCGAATCGATAGCGCTGGAATTCGAAAAGCCCATGTCGCCGGAAGAGGCGCGAAAAATCCTGGAAGCCGCGCCCGGCGTCAAGGTCCTTGACGACCGCGCGAAGAATCGCTCCCCGCAACCCTTGGATGCCGCCGGCAGGGACGACGTTTTCGTCGGCCGCATCCGGGAGGACATCAGTCTCCCCGGCCGGGGACTCATGCTATGGGTGGCGGGCGACCAGATACTCAAGGGCGCGGCGCTTAACGCGGTTCAAATAGCGGAACTGCTGGTATAGCGGGAAACGCATGCACGGCTCGGCCATCCGCCGCACCAACGCCACCCTGCGGTTGACGCCCTGCCGGTCGCGGGACAAGCCGGAACTGCTGCTTGCCCGCATCGATGCCGCGGGGAGCGATGGAGCGATTATCGTTCGCGTACTGGATGGAAAGGCCGGGGAGGCGGCCGCCGGCCTTTTGCGAAGGTGCGGGCGTGAAGCGCGGATTCTGGCGCCCGCGATGGACCCGGACGCGATTGCGCGCAATTCGGCATGGTTCCTCTCCGCCGATCGCGCCGGCTTGGTGGCGCTGGAAGGAATCGATCCCCCCGCGCGCGGGGATGTGCGGCGGGTCCTGATCATGAATCTTCCGCCGTCGCTCGAGACGGGAGCGGAGGATATCGGTCGCGCGGGGATTGATGGCTTGGCCGCAAGCGCCGAGATATTCGCATCCGCGAGGGACATTGATCGGCGCCTCTCCCCTCCATTGGGGTCCGCGGAGAGGGAGCGCGTGCTCCAGACCATCGCCTGGATCGAAAATCACGGCTGCGCCCGGCAGTTCCTTTGCCGCGAGCTCCTCGCGGGCGCATGCGGCAATTGCGGCAATTGCGGCTGGTGTTTGAGCCATGCGGCCAAATTCATTCCCGACGAATAATTCGCCTTGGCCGCCGTTTTCAAGTGGGGACGCCATGAATTTTCTATCCATTTCCGTCCGCGAGCCGTCCGCCGAAGAGGCGGTTGCCGCAATCCGCCGCCAGGCGTCCTCGTTCGCGGTGAAACATCTGATTTTCTTCGCCTCTTACAAATACGATTTTTCCCGTCTGGCCAGGCTTGTGCAGAACGCGTTCCCGGATGCGCTCACCCTTGGCTGCACCAGCTATGCGGAATTGGGCGGAGGGCACGTCTCCCGGGGCGCCGTCTCATGCCTTGCCTTCGGCCCCGAGGCCCTGGATCGTCTGGTCGCGGCTCCGGCCGCGAACCTTGCCGCCGATCCCTTGTCTCCGGAGAAGGCGCTGTCCGAACTCGAAGCGCAACTGGGATGCAAAATCCTGGACCTGGACTACAAGAGGCATTTCGGTCTGTCGCTGTTCGATGGCCGGTCGCCACGGATCGAACAGGCCATGGAGCGGGTGGCGTCCCTGACCGACATCTGCTTTATCGGCGGCTATGCCAGCGACGATTTTTCCATGAATTCGATTGCGGTCTGCCTTAACGGACGGACTTACGTGGACTGCGCCATACTCGCCGTGGTCAAACCCCGAGCCGGTTTTTCCCTGTTGAAGACCCAGAGCCACGAACCGGTGGGCCCGGCCTATACGGCGACGAAAGTGGATGAAGCCGGCAAACGGATCATCGAGCTGGACGGCAGACCCGCCCGCGACGTTTTCGCCGAAGGGATGGGAATACTCCCCGAGCGCCTGACCGCGGACCATTTCCTGACCTATTCCCTCGGCATCATGGCCGGGGGACAGCCGTTCATCAGGGCCGGCGCCAAAATCCTGCGCGACGGGTCGCTGCAATTCTTCTGCACGGTCCGCGAGGGTCAGAGGCTTTCCCTCATGCGGCTCGGCGATCAAGTGCGGCAAACCAGGAGCGCCCTCGAGCGTGAGCGCGAAAAACTGGGTACGATCAGCGCGGTTATAGATTTTGATTGCGCCCACCGCGAGATCAACATGCAAGCCGCGAAACAGACGGAAGAATATATGCGGCTCTTTTCCGGGATGGCGTTGACCGGCTTCGCCACCTTCGGCGAACTGTTCATCGCCAACGTAAACCAGACGGCGGTAATGGCGTTGTTCGCGTAACACGATGCTTTGCGGATTATTACGGCGCGAGGAGCGAATTTTCGGATTTTTGCTGGACTTGAAGGCGCAGTTCCGTATTATATTTTCTCCGCGACATGGCGACCATATTCCCCTGTAGCTCAGCTGGTAGAGCGTCGGACTGTTAATCCGCAGGTCGCTGGTTCGAATCCAGCCGGGGGAGCCAAAATAACTACCGCA
>JAISXA010000243.1 GCA_031270685.1 Planctomycetota bacterium | reverse complement strand
CCTGGTCGGCGGTATCACCCGACCTGATGAAAAATCAACCCGTTGATCCGTAAACAGTAACATCTTTGGAGGAAATCGGGCGGCGGTTGGCCGGATTTTCTTTAAAAGTCCACCTGAAGACGCCGGACGTTTCGTGTCGATAATCATTCCAGCGCTCCCTTAAACCCAGAAGGAGTCCGGGTGTGAGAAAGACTATATGCCTGATGCTGGCCATCCTCGCGCCTTTCGGCGTGTGGATCGCCGGATGCAGAAGAGAAACCCAGTCCGCGAGAATGCCGGGCGGCCCCGAAACCGCCAGGCTCGCCCGCGCTCCGGGGTCCTCCATCGGCGACGCGCCGCTGCAACCGCATATCCCCGCGAGAATCGACCCGGAGGTCATGCTATCCCCCGACCGCAACTTCCGGGATCGTGTCCAAGCCATGGCGGATCGCGAGGCCGCCATCTCCAACCGCCACTACGAGGCCGGATTGTATGTGCTGCCCAACTGGCAGACCCCGATCGCGCCTCAGGGAGAATCCCAAACTCCTGGCAGGATCTGGTCTCGCCCGGTTTCGGGCGAGGATTCGATGGAACTGGTCCCCTTGCAATTCCAGCCGATCGTCACCGATCCGGTGATCAACCAACTCATGACCATGGCGCCGGGTTCTCCCTACCCCAATCTCGATCCCAACATGCCGCTCGGCGATCCCACGTTGATCCCGGGCATGTTCTTCGGGCCCGGCGATCTCGCGCTTCTCGGCGCGCTCCGCGTCCGGAACGATTCGCCAAGCGTCGCCCGCGGAACCGGCGGCCTGACCCTTCCTCCGTCATTGTCCAGCAATGCATTCGACAATATCGCCTTGGGCGCGCTTCGCCTGGCGGAGCCGAAGAACGATCAACCGTTGCCGCGAAACCCGACCAATATCCGCCAAGATGGAGAAATGCCGGACACACCGACCGAACCTGCCCAGCGGCAAACGGTTATAAAATTGAAGCCGGTAGGGGAAGGGGATATTCAAGATAAGGAATCCGCTCCGACCTCCGATGCGACGGTCGAGCGGGAACTTGTCGACAGTCAACTTGAGTGCGATCTTCTCGCCCTCCCCGGTCCGCCCGCGATGGAGAGCAACGCCGAACCCTTCGAAAAATCCGCCGCGGCCGAAACGGCCTCTTCGCCTTTGGCGCTAGATCTTGAAGGGCTCATGGCATCTTCGGCGTGGGAACAGGAAAACGCCGCTTCCCTCCCGGCGGAAGCTTCCGCGTCTACGGCCGGTCCTATCTCGCCGGTCGCCGGCGAACCCGCACCGCCGGCGGTGGAAGCCCCCATCGCGGTCGTTGAAAATATCCGGAAGCATGACCCGCGGGTGCCGGAACTAATCGAACTGAAGGACCTGCGGTTCAGCGAGATCGCGCCGCCGTCCCTTCCGACAATGGATGTCTTCGCGGAAGCGCCGGAAACCGAAAAAGGCAAGGCGACCGGCGATTCCGGAAAGTCCGGCTCATCCACCGACATGGTTGTGGAAAAGAGCGAAGCAAACGAAGCCGGAATCGCCTCCTGGCTGGAGAATGCGGACGCGCACAGGGATGCGAAACATGCCGACCGGTCAATCCAACCGCTGTCCGGCGTCGATTTCTCCCTATACGACTGGGAAATGAAGACAGTGCCGCAGAAACTGAAGCTTACCCCGACGAAGATCCGGGCAAACGGCGGGACGGAAGGGAAGCGCAATATCGAACCTGAAGCCCCGCCCCTAGTCGACATGCAATGACCGGAATTCGCGGGATGCCTTTATGTGGATTTTTTGAAGGAAATCAAGTGGACTTTTGGAGGAAATCGGGCCAACCGCCGCCCGATTTCCTCCAAAGATGTTACTGCTTACGGACCAATGGGTTGATTTTTCGTCCTGTCGGGCGATAGCGCCGACCTTGCAATAATTCCCGACGCAAAATGCAAACCCAGGAAACTTTGGAGAGAATCAAACGGCGGTTTGTTTGATTCTCTCCAAAAGTCCACACAATAGGAAGAATACAATTTTCTGGTAAGCTTCATTCCGATCACGGAAGACGCCGGGCGTCAGTATACGCGCCGAGTCGTGAAAGGCAAGCGAAACAAACGGGATTGGTCCACGCTCCTGCCGCGCGCCGTCATTTGCGTTTCGTTGACGAAAAACAATCCAACCCTTGCGGCGCATGCGTTTTTGTTTTTCTCAAAGCGGTGATTGGCGGGGTAATCGCCATGTTGCAACTTCAGTTTGAACAGGCGATCATCCGGGACGTCCTTGGTTAGGGATGCGTTCTTCGCTGTGCCGCCCCCCGTCATGCTGCGTCGGCGGCGCGTTGGCAATGCACACAGAAACCCGGCCTTGCGGCCGGGTTTCTGTGTGGCGCATGGTTGTTTGGTATCATATCGCCAAGTTCGATTAGAAGTCGAAGCCGAGGTGGGCGTAGATGGTGTCGCCCCTGACCTTGGTGCTCTTAATCTTGTTCTTGACTAAAGCTTCGCCATCATTCGGGCGACTATAGTAAGCGCCGTCCTTCCACTTGATCTCCTCGTGCTTCCAGCCGATCTCCGCGTTCACGCCGTAGGGAAGGGTGTACTTGACGCCAATGTAGCTGGACCACGCGACCGCCTTGTTA
>JAISXA010000208.1 GCA_031270685.1 Planctomycetota bacterium | reverse complement strand
TCGATCTCGCCCGAGTCGGCGGCGTCGACGCCGAAAAGCAGGTTGGCGATCTCGGTGCGGCCGGACCCGAGCAGGCCGGCGAGTCCGAGAACCTCGCCTTCGTGCATGTCGAAGTCGATCGGGCGCACCGAGCCGCTGCGCGCGAGCCGGCGGGAACTGACCACCGTCTTGCGCGCCGCCGCCGCCTCGCCGCCGCCGGCCCTTTTTTCCAGTTCCTTCACCTCCTCCACGTTCTTGCCCACCATCTTCGCCACCAGTTCCAGGCGCGGGAGGTCGGAAGCGGGATACTCGCCGACCAGTTCGCCGTTGCGGAGGACGGTGATGGTGTCGGACACCCGGTAGACCTGTTGCAGGAAGTGGGTGACGAATATGATCCCCATGCCTTGTCGCCTGAGGTTGCGCATGATTCTGAACAATTCGCCGGATTCCGCCTCGTCGAGGCTGGAGGTCGGCTCGTCGAGGATCAACATCTTCGCGTCGACGTCCAGGGCGCGGGCGATGGCGACCATCTGCTGGATCGCGACCGAACACTGCGACAGCGGAAGGTCGATGGCTATTCTGACTTTCAGGTCCAGGCGCTGGAGCGCCTCGCGGGCGCGTTCGCGGACCTTCCCCCAGCGGATGACGCCGGCCGCCCGGTTTTCGCGGCCCAGGCAGATGTTTTCCATGACCGACAGGTGGGGAATGAGGTTGATTTCCTGGTAAACGGTGGAGATGCCGTAGGACTCGGCGTTGCGCGGGCTGGTGGGGGCTATGTTCCCGCCGTCCATCCTGATCGTCCCGCCGTCCTTCGCGTAGACCCCGGTCAGCACCTTGATGAGCGTGCTCTTGCCGGCGCCGTTCTCGCCTAGAAGGGCGTGGATCTGGCCCCGGCGCAAAGTGAAATCGACGTTCTTCAGCGCCTGCACGCCGGGAAACACCTTGTCTATGCCGCGCATCTCCAGAAGAACGCCGCCGCTGTCCTGGGTCATGGTCTGTTCCATCCTTTTTAATCGGGGGCGGAACGAATTCCGCCCCCGACGAAAGCGGCGCCGTGTCGACCGTCAACCGGCCGGTTTAGTACAGGGTGCGACGGTAGGGAAGGAGTGGCGCGGCGGAGAAGTAGTCGTAGGTGCCTTCGATGGAGTAGGTGATTTTGTCGACCTTCTCGCCGTTGGCGACCTTTTGGGCGAGGTCGAAGAACTGCGGGCCGAGGATGGGGTTGCATTCGACGGTGCAGTGCATCTTGCCCTGGACAATGGCTTCGAACGCGTCGGCGATGCCGTCGACGCCGATCACGATGCATTCCTTGCCCGGATCGATGCCGGCCTCCTCAAGGGCCTGGATGGCGCCGAGGACCATGTCGTCGTTTGGCCGTAAATGACCTTCTTGTTCTTGGCGTTGGTCCAGGCGGGCGACTTGATGAAGGCTTCCATCACTTCCTTGCCCTTGGCGCGGGTGAAGTCGCCGGACTGGGACGCGACGATGTTGATGCCGGGGTAGTTGGCTATGACTTCCTCGAACCCGGTCTTGCGGTCGGTCGCCGGGGCGGAGCCGACGGTGCCCTGCAGCTCGAAAACGTCGGCGGCGAGGTTGCAGCCGAGTTCGCGGATCAGCCAGTTGCCGGCGTTGTGGCCTTCCTGGATGAAGTTGGAGCCGAGGAAGGTCGCGTAAAGGCTGTCGTCGGAGGTGTCGACGGTGCGGTCGACCAGGATGACCGGGATGCCGGCTTCCTTGGCCTCGATGAGGACGGGTTCCCAGCCGGAGCTGACGACCGGGGGCAGGCCGATGACGTCCACGCCCTGCGCGATGAAGGAACGAATCGCCTTGATCTGGTTTTCCTGCTTCTGTTGCGCATCCGAGAAGATCAGGTTGACGCCGAGCCGAGCCGCTTCGCCCTTGATCGATTCGGTGTTGGCGGTGCGCCACATGCTTTCGGCGCCAAGCTGCGCGAAGCCGACGGTGAGCTGACCGGCCATGACGGAGGCTGAAAGCGCCATCGCGGCGATGAACAGCACAAGCATTTTCTTCATATCGATCTCCCTTGAAACAAGCATACGCCCCTCACGCCCGAAACACCTGCCGCAACCTGGCCCAAACCCGGTTCGGTTGCCGTAACTATTTGTGAATAACTGAAGTTTTGCAAAATGGCGATTAAACCGCCAATCGCCACTTTGCAAAAATCAAAAACGCCTGTGCCGCAAGGATCGTGATTTTTACAGATTGGGCATTCGGCGGTTTGAATGCCCAATTTGCAAAAATTCAGTGAATAAAATATCCATCGGAACGAATGCGGTAGAACCCTTGCCGGAAATCGGGCGGCGATTAATCCGATTCCCTTTGCCGGTCGATCCACCAACTGTAAATAAAAATTTGATTTAGTCAAATGAAAAATCATTGCCGCCTAATAGGAGGTAAACGTTTTCATGGGAACGCCGGAACCCTTATCGTGGACTTTTGGAGAAAATCAAACAAACCGCCGTTTGATTCTCTCCAAAGTGTCTTGGGTTTACATTTTGCGTCGGGAATTATTGCAAGGTCGGCGCTATCGCCCGACCTGACGAAAAATCAACCC
>JAISXA010000207.1 GCA_031270685.1 Planctomycetota bacterium | reverse complement strand
AGCTGTCTGGTGCGCGCTGGCCGCGGCGTTGCTTTGCGCTTGCCGCGTTTCGGCCGAAGAAGGCGTGGTGAACATTTTCACGGCGAGACACTATGAATCGGACAAGGAGTTGTATGAAGCGTTCGGGAATGCCACCGGCATCACGGTCAACGCGGTCAGCGGCAATGCCCCGGAATTGATTGAACGCATCAGGCGGGAAGGCGAAAACACCCAGGCGGACCTGTTCATCACCGTCGACGGCGGCATCCTCGGAACCGCCAAAAAGTCCGGCGTTCTGCAACCCGTTCGGACGCCCGTCATCGATAGCCGCGTCCCAAGCCATCTCCGCGATCCCGACTATCACTGGATCGGCCTGTCCACGCGTTGCCGCATCATCGTTTACTCGAAGGAGCGGGTGAGTCCTTCCGAACTTTCCACCTACGCCGCGCTCACGGATCCCAGGTGGAAGGGCAAAATACTGGTCCGATCCTCCTCCGGCCTCTACGACCAGTCCCTCCTCGCCTCCCTGATCATCCTCGACGGCGCCGAAAAGGCGGAACGGTGGGCGGCGGGCATCGTTGCCAATCTGGCCCGCGACCCACAGGGGAACGACCGCGACCAGGCCAAGGCGATTGCCGCCGGCAGGGGGGATGTGGCCATCATGAATACCTATTATATCGGGCAGATGCTCAATTCCAAGAATCCCGAAGAGGTCAAGGTCGCGCAAAACACCGGGCTCTTCTTTCCCGATCAGGAAGGCAACGGCGCCCATGTCAACATCAGCGGCGTCGGTCTCGTCAAACACGCCAAAAACCGGGACAACGCCCTCAAGTTCATCGAGTTTCTTCTGGACGTTCCCGCCCAGGAAAAACTCTCGGCCGGCAACTACGAGTTCCCCGTCAATCCCAAAGCCAGGAAACACGAACTCCTGGAAAGCTGGGGCGAATTCAAAACCCAGCGCATCGACTTCAACCGGCTGGGGGCCGAGAATCCCGAGGCGGTGAGAATATTCAGCAAGGTGGGCTGGAAATAGAATGCGTCGCCGGCTTGCGACAATACTGCCTTTGAGCGGATGGGTGGCGCTGCGCCGATTGGTCCTGATCGGCGTGGCGCTTCCTTTCGTCTTCCTGCTTTTTGGTTTGACCGGGGAGGAAAGCGAACATTGGCGGCAGGTGCGGAGCCATATGCTGCCGACCTACATCTGGGAAACAGCCGTGACCGTGGGCGGGAGCGTCACTCTCGCCGCGCTCATCGGCATCTCCCTGGCCTGGTGCGTCGCCCTGCACGCTTTTCCCGGGCGAAGAGCTTTCGAGGTCATCCTCCTCCTGCCGCTGGCGATCCCCGCGTACATTTCGGCCTACACCTACGACGGCCTTTTGGGCTATACCGGAGCCATTCAGGCCGCGCTGCGCAATCATCTGCGGATCGACGTCAACGACTACGGGTTTTCCGCCCCCCGCATGGCAAACGCGATTTTCATCTTCGCCATCGCCTACTATCCCTACATCTATATTTTCGCGCGAACATACCTCCGGAACCACGGCGCCTCGATGCTTGAAAGCGCCATGCTGCTTGGCGGCGTCCGGGGGCGCATTTTTTTCCGGGTGATCCTTCCTCTCCTGCGCCCTTCGCTTATCGCCGGCGGCACGCTCGTTTGCCTGGAAGTCCTGAATGACTACGGCGTCACCAGCTATTTCGGCATCCACACCTTCACCACCGCCATTTTCGCCGCCTGGTTCGGCATGGGCGAAACCGCTTCGGCGGTGAAGCTTGCCTTGCTGCTTTTGGCGGCGGTGCTGGCGATACTGCTCGCCTCGAAAGCCCTGCAACGGGTTGGCCGCTATCATTTGGCCTCCGGCAAGGAAAAGGGTTGCCGCCCCCGAAAACTCGAAGGGCTTGGCGCGGCGGGTGCGTTTTTCCTGTGCTTCTCCGCCGCGGCTGTGTGTTTCCTGATTCCGGCGGCCCAGATGCTGGCGTGGGCGCGCATGGTCTGGGACGCCTCGATCATCGCCTCGCTCCTGCCGGATTTTTGGAAAACGCTTTTCGTCGCCGGCGGCGCCTCCTTGATGATCATGGCGCTGGCGTCGGCGTCGGCGGTGGCGTGCCATGCCTACCCCGGCCGGCTTTCGAAACTGGCCGCGCAAGCCGCGAGCATAGGGTATGCCATCCCGGCCGCGGTTTTGGCGATCGGCGCGGTTACGCTGTTCGCCCGGATTGACGGGATGATCGTCCGCTTCGCCGTCGGTTTTTTGCGTGTGCCGTTGGGGATGACGGTTTGGCTGCTGCTCTACGCCTATGTGGTGCGGTTCTTCTCCATCGGGTACCAGGCGGTCGAGGGCGGGTATCTGAAAATCGGCAATCTACGCTCCGAGGTATCCCGCGTTTTGGGGCGCGGACCCACCATGACCTTCCTGCTGGTTGAATTGCCCATGCTCAGGAACGCGATAATCAGCGGCTCGATATTGGTCTTTGTGGACATCATCAAGGAATTGCCGCTGACGCTGATATTGCGTCCCTTTAATTTCAACACGCTCGGGACCAGGGCGTACGAGTTCGCCAATAACGAAGCCATTCCCGAGACCTCCCTCCCCGCCCTTGCCATCGTAGCGATCAGCGCCGCCTTCGTCGCGCTGATGCAGTTGCGGAACGAAAGGAGCGAAACGTCATGTTGAAGAATCTTGACGGCCCGTTCCTTCGCGTCGAGAGGTTGTCGTTCCGCTACACCGGATCGACGCCTCTGATTCTCCGGGACTTTTCCCTGGCGATGGAGGAAGGGGAAATGGTCGGCATGGCGGGCGCGAGCGGATGCGGCAAAACCACGCTGCTGCGGCTTATCGCCGGCCTTGAACGGCCGCTGGGCGGGACCATCGAAATCGACGGCTGGACGGTGGTTGACGCCGAGCGGTTCGTCCCTCCCGAGAAACGCCGGGTCGGCATGCTGTTTCAGGACTACGGGTTGTTTCCCCACCTGACGGTTGCCGGCAATATCGCGTTCGGCCTGCACCGGCTGCCAAGGCCGGAGCGGAAACGCTGCGTGGCGGAGATGCTCGAACTGATCCGGATGCCCGAACTCGCCCGGCGTTATCCCTACGAGCTGAGCGGCGGCCAACAGCAGCGGGTCGCCCTTGCCAGAGCGCTTGCCCCCCGGCCGAAACTGCTGCTGCTCGACGAACCATTCTCCAATCTCGACGCCGACCTTCGGGAAAGCATTCGCGATGAGGCGCGTCAGATCATTTCCTCTTCCGGGACGACCTGTCTCCTGGTTTCGCACGACAAGGATGACCTGGCGGCCGTATGCGGCAGGATAATCTCGCAATAAGGCGGTTTTTAACCGGAATTTTGCAAATGTGGCGAAGATGGAGGACCCTCCTTCATCGCAACGCCGCCCTGATAAGTTCCTCGACGGTCGCGTCGGGGGCGTCCCTGAGCGCCCGCTCCACCCGCTGCGCCGCTTCGTTGGGCGATACGCCGAGAGCAACCAGGGCCTGCGCCGCCTCGCCGGGAGCTCCGGAGGGCGCGGTTCCCGGGTCGTCCCGCGGCAATATTGTTTTTGCGCCCTTCATTTCGAGGATTATCCGCTTGGCCGTCTTTTCGCCCACGCCTTTTATCTTCTTGAGCGCGCCCGCGTCCTGGCGCTCCACGGCCTGGAGAAATTCCTGCGGCGTCATGCCGGAAAGGATTTGCAGCGCCATCGCCGGTCCGACGCCGGAGAGATCGATAAGCCTCCGGAACAGGGAGCGCTCCTCTTCGCTGGCGAAGCCGATCAGCCGGAGTTCGTCCTCCCTGACGATAAGATGGACCAGGACGGTCGCCTCGTTTCCCGGCGGGGGAACGCGTCCCGAGGACGAGAGGGGAATGGTGAGCTCGTAACCTATCCCCCCCGCCTCCAGCACCGCCCGGGACGGCGACTTATGCACCACGGTGCCGCGTATGTGGTTGTACATGAATATGTTCCCGAAAGTGGACTTATGTCGGTCCAAGCCATGGCGCAGATAGTGTATAGCCGGAGGCGGGGAAGGGATAGTGAAAAACGCCGACCCCGCAACCGGGAACGCAAATGCCGCTTGCCGAACACGCCCGCATATGGGATACTTTCACGGGATTGTTTTGGATCCAAGGGAGGAAAGAAACCAATGAGCGAAACGGAAATCATATACGCGGACAATGCCGCGACGACCCGACCCGACCCGGAGGCGGTGAAGGCGATGGAGCCGTATTTCACCACCAGGTACGGCAATGCCGCTTCGCAGTATTACGACATGGGCCGGCAGGCCAAAATGGCCCTGGAAGAATCGCGGGCGCAGCTCGCCGCGCTGATCGGCGCCTCGCCGGAGGAGCTGTATTTCACCGCCGGCGCGACCGAATCGAACAATTGGGTGCTGCATTCGGCCGCGCTCACCGGAAAAAAGAAACATGTCGTGACCTCGGCGGTCGAGCACCACGCGGTTTTGGAACCGCTCGAATTCCTGAAAAAGCACGGCTTGGCCGAGTATACCGTGCTGCCGGTGGATTCCCTGGGCAGGGTCGATCCCGGCGAGTTGAAAAAGGCGATCCGCGAAGACACCGGCCTCGTTTCCATCATGCACGCCAACAACGAGATCGGAACCATCGAACCGATCCGCGAACTCGCGGCGATCGCCAGGGACCGCGGCGTGCCCTTCCACACCGACGCCTGCCAGACGGTGGGGAAAATCAGGGTGGACGTCGGCGACCTCGGCGTCGATATGCTTTCCCTTTCGGCCCACAAGTTCCATGGCCCCAAGGGCGTCGGCGCTCTGTACCTGAAACGGGGCACGCGCCTCGCGCCGTTCCTGCACGGCGGCGGTCAGGAAAACAACCGCCGCGCCGGCACGAGCAATGTTCCCGGCGCGGTCGGCATGGGCAAGGCGGCCGAACTTTCCGCGAAGCACATCGACGACGGCCCGAGACAGAGCGCCATGATCGAGGAGATCTGGAAGGGCGTTTCGGCCGCGATTCCCAGGATCCGCCGCAACGGCGATCCGGAAACCCGCATCCCGAACCTGCTCTCGGTTTGCGTCGAGGGCGCCGAAGGGGAAGCCATACTCGGCTACCTCAACATGTCCGGCATCCAGGTTTCGTCGGGATCCGCCTGCACCAGCGGCAGCCTGGAACCGTCGCACGTGCTCCTGGCCTGCGGCGTCCCGGTCGAAATCGCGCACGGGTCGATCCGCATCACCCTCGGCCACGAGAATCCGGACGGCGACGCGGCGAAGATCGTCGCGGCCATGCCCAAGGTAGTCGCGCGTTTGCGCGAAATGAGCGTAACCTGGCATGAATGACGCCGCATTGATTCGGCAAATCCGGTCGTCGCCTTCCGGGCGGGAGATCGCCGCTTGCCGTCGCCCGATAATCGCCGGGAACACGACATGAGCAAATTCATCTTCATCACCGGCGGCGTGGTGTCGTCGGTCGGCAAGGGCTTGGCGTCGGCGTCGATCGGCTTCCTGCTGCGCAGGCGCGGGCTGTCCATCGCCATGCTCAAGCTTGATCCGTACATCAACATCGATCCGGGCGGCATGGATCCGCTTCAGCACGGCGAGGTCTACGTAACCGACGACGGCGCCGAAGGCGACCTCGACCTGGGGCATTACGAACGTTTTGCGGGAGTGAAGCTGAGCCGCCGCTCCAACGTCACCACCGGCCGCATCTACCAGAGCGTCATCGACCGCGAGCGCGACGGCGCATACGGCGGCGGCACCGTTCAGGTTGTGCCGCACATCACCAACGCGATCAAGGAGACCTTCACCCAGCTGGAAGCTCCCGACGTCGACGTGGTGCTGGTCGAATTGGGCGGCACCGTGGGCGATATCGAGGGCCTGCCCTTCATCGAGGCGTTCAGGCAGTTTTCGCTCGAGCGCGAAGACGGCGAAGTCATGTTCGTCCATATCACCCTCGTTCCGTTCCTCCGCGCCTCGAAGGAGATCAAGACCAAGCCCACCCAGCATTCGGTGCAGAAGCTCCGCGAATACGGCATTCAGCCCGACCTGATCGTCTGCCGCAGCGAGAATCCGGTCTCCGATCCGGTGAAGGAGAAAATCGCCATGTTCTGCAACGTCCGCCGCGATTGCGTGGTGGACGAAAGAAACGTCAGCGTCACCGTCTACGAGGTTCCGGAAATCCTCCATAGTCAGAACGTCGACGGCATCATCTGTTCCCGGCTCAACCTGACCACCGACGAACCCGACATCGATGATTGGCGGGAAATGCTCGCCGTCGCTGCCAACCCCGACCGCGAGGTGGAAATCGCCCTGGTCGGCGCCTACCATGCCATGACCGACAGCTACAAATCCGTGGCCGAGGGACTGTTCCACGGCGGGGTCGCCAACCGCGCGCGGGTGAAGCGTCGAGACCTGGATTCGCGCACCCTCGACGCCATGAACGTCGACGCGGCGCTGTCCGGCGTCTCGGCGGTGATCGTGCCGGACGGCGTCGCCCCGGGCGGATGCGAAGGCGTTCTTGCGGCGATCCGCTGGGCGCGGGAGAAAAAGGTTCCGTTTTTCGGCATCGGCACGGGCATGGAATTGGCGGTCGTGGAGTTCGCCAAAAACGTCCTGGGGCTCGGGGGCGCGGTCCATGCCGGCTTCCTCGAACCCGGAACGAAACCGGATCCGGCGACGGCGGCGGTGATCGGCCTTGACCGCGAGAAACAGCCCTCCGCCGCGGAATGCACTTGGCGCAAGGGGCTTTTCGCCGCTTATCTGCGAAAGGGTTCGGTGCTCCGGAACTCATATGGCGACGAGGAACTGGTGCGCGAACGCCACCGCAACCGGCACGAAGTCAACCCGGCGTTTGTCGAGCGCCTGGCGCGGTCCGGGCTCGCGGCGTCGGGCGTCAATCCCGATTCGCAGCTCGTCGAGGGCGTGGAGGTTGTGGATCATCCGTGGTTCGTCGGCG
Organism: Planctomycetota bacterium; assembly: GCA_031270685.1. Lineage (GTDB taxonomy): Bacteria > Planctomycetota > SZUA-567 > SZUA-567 > SZUA-567 > JAIRTL01. The sequence continues at coordinate 7,721 of JAISXA010000207.1, read as the reverse complement.
TTATCTACCACCCCGAATTCCGCAGCCGGCCGATCGCCCCCAATCCGTTGTTCAAGGCGTTCGTCTCGGCGGCGCTGCGGCATAAAAAATAGCACCCGGCATATTCGGCGGCAGGAGGGTTCGGGATGGGCAAGAAGACGAACGGCGTCGGCCGCCTCTTCGGCGGCATCGATGTGGGGGGGACGAAAATTCTCGCCATGGTCGCGGACGAGAACGGGAACGTGCTTTCCACCGCCAAGAAAAAGACCAAGGGGGAACAGGGTTTCAAGGCGGTGTGCGAGCGGGCGGCGGTGACCATGCTCGAGGCCGCCGAGGTCGAGGGTTTGACCCTCGGCGACCTGACCGCGATCGGCGTCGGCGTTCCCACGCCCGTGCTTCCGGACGGCGTCGCCGCCTATGCGCCCAACCTTCCCGGCTGGAAGAACGCACCGCTGATCAAGAACATGGAAGCGTTCACCGCCCGGCCCTGTTACGGCGTCAACGACGGCAACGCCGGGGTCTATGGCGAGTACGTGTTCGGCGCGGGCAAGGGGGCGAAGACGCTTTTGGGGCTGTTCGTCGGCACCGGCATCGGCGGGGGCGTGTGCTACCACGGCGAATTGATCGTCGGCGAGAACCATATGGCCGCGGAAATGGGGCATATCATCGTCCAGGAAGGCGGCCGCAAGTGCGGCTGCGGCCATCTCGGCTGCCTCGAGGCCTATGCGTCCAAGACCGGCATGGCGCGCAAAATCGCCTGGGAAATCATCCAGGAGGGGCGGGAATCCATACTCGCCGAGATGGTCCCCAACGGCAACTACGCGACCATAAAGTCGTCCGCACTGCAGGAAGCCTACCGCAAGGAGGACCCGGTGGCGGTGGAGGCGCTGCGCGAGCTGGCGCATTACCTGGGCGTCGGCGTCGCCTCCTACATCACGCTGCTCGGCCCCGATATGGTCGTCATCGGCGGCGGGGTGTTCGAATCGCTCGGCAAGGAGCTCATGCCGTTCGTCAAGGAGTCGGCGCGGCGGCGCACCTGGCCGGAAGCATCGTACAAGGACACCAAAATAATCCTGGCGCAACTAGGAGACCACGCCGTCGGCCTCGGAGCCGCCGCCCATGCGAAACACCGCTTCGCCGCGGAAACGAAAACTTCATGACGCCGGATTGCGGACAACTCCGCGGCGGCGCGCATCCATTTTTTGCTTGCGGATCCGTTCGGATTGCGCTTGGCGCGACAAGTGATCGCCATGACGCCGGCATTGCGCGTCAGGTCCCGGCAATCCTTGCGTTCGCGGTTGGTTGACTTCGTCTTCGCGCCTTGGACGCGAAGTTTCCGGCGGCGGACGGCGCGGGGATGCCGCTGCCGGGGGGGGGATAATCTTGGGAGAGCTGGTCATAATCGCCAATCCGGACAAGCCGGAAGCCGTCCGGCTCGCGCGCGAGGTGGAGAGGGATTGCGGAAGCCTGGGGCGGCGGGCGGTGGTCTCGCTCGATCTCGCCGACGATCTTTCGCGGCTGTCCGCCGAGATGGCGGTGGTCTTCGGCGGCGACGGCACGGTCCTCGGCGCGGTGCAGCGCTTCGGCGGGGAAATTCCGCCGCTTCTCGCGTTCAACGTCGGCCGCCTCGGGTATCTGGCCGACAATTCTCCCGACCGGGTCATGGAGACGCTGGCGCGGGCGCTCGACGGCAAGCTGTGCCATAGCGAGCGCATGACGCTCGAGGCGAGGGTGGTCCGCGACGGCCGCGAAATGTGGCGGGGCAGGGCGCTGAACGAGTTCGTGCTCGGCGCGGACAAGCCGGGGCGCATCGTGCCGCTGGCGGTGGCGGTGGACGACGAGCAGGTGATGTACACGCGCGGCGACGGCATCATCGTGGCCTCGCCCACCGGATCCACCGCCTACGCGCTTTCCGCCGGCGGCCCGGTGGCGAGCCCCGAACTGCGGGCGGTCATCGTTGCGCCGATTTGCCCGCACCAACTCGCGAACCGCCCGATGGTGCTTGGCCCCTCGGAAACGGTGCGGCTGCTCAATCATGGCGACGACCGGGCCGAGCTCGCGGCCGACGGCATGCGTCGGCGCCGCATCGCCGCCGGCGACTTGGTGGAGGTGCGGGCGTCGGACCACCCGGTGCGGCTGCTTTCCCCGCCGCGAGGCCGGTTCAAGGTGCTCCGCGAAAAACTCGATTGGGGCTGGAGCGGCGAACGGAAACGCGGCAAAGCGGCGTCCACCCGGGTTTTTGGAGACCGCCATGAATCCTGATTCGCCCATTCCCGGTCTGACGGCGGCGGAGACCGCGCTCGCCGACCGCCTCCTCGACCTGGCGCTCGACGAGGATCTCGGTTCGGGCGACGCCACCACCCTCGCGCTTTTCGCCGAATCCGGAACCGCCTCGGGAGGGTATGTGGCCCGCGAGGCGGGCGTTATGGCGGGCGGCGACGTTGTGGCGCGGCTGTTCGCCCTTCTGGGGAGGCGTTTTTTCGGATCCGCCGACAAGGTGCGGGTCGACAAGACGCTTGCCGACGGCGAGCGTTTCGCGCCAGGCGACGAGCTTCTGGCGGTCGAGGGCGAAGCGGGAGCCATCCTGTCGGGCGAGCGCGCCTCCCTGAACCTGTTGCAGCGCATGTGCGCGGTCGCCGCCAGAACCCGGCGCTACGTGGATTCGGTCGCCGGCGCCGGCGCGGCGATTCTCGACACCAGGAAGACGACGCCCGGCCTGCGGGTGCTTGACAAGCTTTCGGTGCGCGCCGGGGGCGGCGTGAACCACCGCATGGGTCTTTACGACATGATCCTGATAAAGGACAATCATCTCGCCGCCCGCGGCGGGGCGGGAATGGCGGTGCGGACGGCCCGCGAGCGATCCGGCCTTGAAATCATGGTCGAGGTCGACACGCTCGAGCAATTGCGCGACGCCCTCCCCGCCGAGCCGGATTATGTGCTTCTCGACAACATGGGGCCGGACCTGCTCCGCGAGGCGGTGGCGATCACCGCCGAGACGGTGCGGCGGGAAGGGTTGCGCCGCCCGCTTCTGGAGGCTTCCGGCGGGGTCCGCCTCGAGACGGTGCGCGCGATCGCGGAGAGCGGCGTCGACCGGGTTTCCGTGGGCGCGCTCACCCATGGCGCCGGGTCGGTGGACATCGGACTCGACTTTTATTGAAACCGGCGCGGTTGTTTGGCCGCCGCGCATCGGGGCCGCGTTGCTTGAATGGGGATAGCGCATGAAAAAGGCTGTTGTCGCCGGATTCCTGTTTGCGACGCTCGCCGGCTTGGTCCGGGCGGCGGAACTGTCCGATTACGCCCATCAGGGATGGGACGCTTTCTTTCCCGAATTGCTGCGCTCGCTCGACGTGGCGGGCTTTCTGCTTCTCACCTTGCTGGCGGTAGCGGTCGGCATGGCCATCGACGTCTTCTGCAGCGTGCGCGTTTCCAGGATGATTCCCGAGCGGCTCCTCCTCGGCGTCCAGGAGCAGATGGCTTCCGGGGAATACGAGAAGGCGCTGGAAATCTGCCGCGAGAACGATTGCCTGGCGGGACGGATATTCGCCGCCGCGCTGGAAAAGGCCGACCATTCCTTTGAACGGATGCAGGGCGCCATGCGCGCCGAGGCGGATGTGTTGGGCCTGGTCTGGCGGCAGCTGGTCGGCCAGTTCAGGCTGACCGCCCTGGGCGGAACGCTTTTCGGGCTTCTCGGCGCGTTCGCCAACCTACTCCGGCTGGTGTCGCACCTCCAGGGAAGGCCGAACCTGGGCATGGCCCTCGCCGCGTCGTTCGAAATGCGTTCCCTGCTGTACGGCGTGTTTGGATCGCTTTTCCTGGGCGTTTTCATCGCCGGCGCGTCGCGGTTCGCGTACCATGTCGCCAAGGCGAAACTTGAACGCATCCTGCTGGAGTGCGACCGTCTCGGCGAGGAAATCCTGGACCCGTTCCGCCCCCTGCCGGCGCAGGAGGAATAGCCGGTGCCCTTCGCCGTCGTTCTGATTCTTTCATATCTGCTCGGTTCGGCGCCGTTCGGTCTGCTTCTCGGATTCATGGCCGGAAAGGATGTGCGCCGGCACGGCTCCAACAACATCGGCGCGACCAACGTTTGGCGGGTTTGCGGCTGGAAATGGGGGATCGCCGCCTTTATTCTCGATTTCCTGAAAGGCCTTCTCGCCGTGCAGCTTGTCGCGCGGGCGTCGGCCGGCCGGCCCGGTGCGCCCTACCCGGCGCTCGGCTGCGCGCTATGCGCCGTCCTCGGCCACAACTTTCCGGCCTGGATCGGCTTCAGGGGCGGGAAGGGGGTCGCCACTTCCGCCGGCGCGATGGCGGGGTTGCTCTGGCCGCCTTTTCTGGCGGCGCTGGCGGTGTTCATATTGACGGTCCGGCTGTCGCATTACATTTCGCTCGGCTCCATGACCGCGAGCGTGGCGCTGGTGATCGCCGGGTTGCTCTACCTGCCCGAGCCTTTTGGCCGCGACCTTCCGCTTACCGTAACCCTGGCCGCCTTGTGCGCGCTCCTGACCTGCCGCCATCGAAAAAACATAGGACGCATCCTGGCCGGAACCGAGAACCGCTTTCCGCCGCCGAAAACCGCGCGGGAAACACCCGAACCCTAGTGCTCTGAAAAGGCTAACCTTGCGAGTGCCGAAGTCCATCCGCTCCGAAATCGACCTCCGAAGCCGAAGGGGAATTCACTTCCCCGGAGGCGGAAGCTGGATGAACCGGGGACACTCCCCGCAAAGTCCAAATCGAAGATTTTGACTTTGCGGAACACTAGCCCAAGTTCCGTAGTTCGAAAATAGATTCTCTCCAAAGTTTCTTGGGTTCCATTTTACGTCGGAATTATTGCAAGGTCGGCGGTATCGCCCGACCTGACGAAAAATCAACCCATTGGCCCGTAAGCAGTAACATTTTTGGAGGAAATCGGGCGGTTGGCCCGATTTCCTCCAAAAATCCATATTCGTTCAGTGCAAAACAGGAAAATTCCTGAAAAATTGAAGGATGGGCGGATATTGTTGACAATAAACTAAAGTACAACCATCAATATGTGGACTTTCGGAAAAAATCGGCGGTGGTTAGGACGTGTAAGGAAATAATGTTTACACCGGGGCGAGCGGTTTGTAGTCTGCGCGCCGCTTCTTCTTGTGGAAGTGTAAACTTAATTTATTTCCGAGTCCTTAGCCAGATTTCCTTTACAAGTCGGGTGACACCGCCGACCAGGTAATAATTCTCGGCGAAAAATGGAACCCTAGGAAACTTTGGAGAGAATCAAACGGCGGTTTGTTTGATTTCCTCTAAAAGTCCACAATATGTGTGCATGTGTCTAATGATATTCCGTTCTCGCGGCGCTTATCTGGGGTTCAGGCCGAATGGATAGGGTCTTCGGACTGGATGGGATGTTATGAACCGTAAACTTGCCGGTGACGCTGTAGAGGAATTTCCCGAAATCCCGTTGAGGAAGGATCGGGGTAATGGCGCGAAGCTGTTGGCTCTGATCGCAAAGGGCGACGAGAAGGCTCTTGAAGAGTTTTACGAAATATACTTTTCGCGCCTATATCGTTTTGTCTTTTACAGAGTTGGTAGGGACCACCACCACGCCGAGGAAGTGATTCACGACACGTTCATAGAAGCTGTTGAAAAAGCGGAACAGTACAATCCCTCCAGAGGTTCCGTCGAATCGTGGCTTATCACGCTTTCGCGCAACCGGATCCGCTCCAACAACGCGCTGATGATCCGTCCCCATGAATACGAAAAATCGTGGAGCATGGTGGATGGCGAATTGGAGAATTTCTTTACTGATTTTGATAAGGGCAATATGCCGGAAGCCTCGCTCGAAAGCGAATATCTCCGTGACCTGGTCGGCGCGGTCATGGGATCCATTCCCCAGAATTATTCCAAGTTATTGGAAATGAAATACATATCGAATTTGTCGGTGCGCGATATTTCCATATCGGTGCACAAGACGGAAAAGGCGGTCGAGAGCCAGCTCACGCGGGCGCGCATCGCCTTCAGGGACGCGTTCAAGAGTATGGCGCAGGTTCCGGCGGCTGAACTCGGATTTTAACACCGGATGATTGTTTTTGCGCCCGGCGTTTGATTGGGTTGTGTGCATCGCCATCCGTGCGAGTCAACGGATATACTGGTGGAGATTGTTGATGATCGACGAGGTTGACGATAAACGCGATGGTCAGTGGGGCGTTATGCTGTCGCGTTGCTACGGGAAGGTGACGGCTGACGACGAGTTCCGCACAGCGTTGCTCGAGAGTCTGAAAAACAGGATTCGCGAGCGGGCGGAAGGTCCCCGGGATGTGGGAAGCGAGGCTAATTGGTCCGCGTTGTTGAGCCGGACCTACCCCCCCTGTAAGCCGTCGGAGGAATTCCGGACTATCCTGCTTCGCGATATGAAAGACCGGCAGCGGCAAATCGTCGATATCCGCAACGAAACAGTCATTCAGGGCCTCGTCTCCTCCTACCACCCGGTGCAGCCGCGACGCGATTTCGAAACCCGGCTCCTCGAAAACCTCAAGCAGCGCCAGAAAACCCGCATTATTTATAAGCGGACTATCCGTCGTCGCTCGATTTTCGCCTCGCTGGCTTCCGGCTTGGCCGCGGCAGCCGCTGTTTTGTTCATCGTCCGGGCCGGCCCCGCGGATATGCGCGGCGCTTCCAGCGTGCCCGTTTTCGCCGTCGCCGCCGTCGCGCCTTTCACTCAGGACGGGGAAGCGGCTTCCGTGGTCGTGCCGATCTCGGATTTCGCCACTGCGTCGGCGCGCGACGCTTTCGAAGCTGTTCCAGCCGTTGCGGAGGTTCCGGCACTGGCGGCTTTCGCTTCGCGGGTTCTCCCCAAGACCGCCGTCGGCCTAGGCATGGAATTGAATGACGGCGCCGGCTGGCGCGCCATGGATGAGACTACCCTGACCCGCGTCTCCCCCGGCATGTCTTTCCGTTCCACCGATTCCACGGCGATTCTTGATTTCGACAACGGCTCCAACATCCTTCTCCGTCCGGGCGCGGTCGTGAATGTCGCGGAAAACGGCATCGGCGTGGAGCGTGGCGAGTTGGCCGTGACGGTTCCGCACCAGACGGACAACAGCCTGCGCATTCTCCTCGCCGACCGCGAGGTGGCGGTTCAGCCCGGCACCATGCTTGCCGTCAACGCCCACAACCCCGACAAATACGCCGCTGGAGGCGTTCCCGCCCCGGAGGTGATGATTTCAGACGGCGGCCTCGCCCTCGCCAGGGGAAAGAACGGCGTCGGTCCCTTGTTCGCCAACCAGGTCTACCTTATCGACAATTACGTTACCCCGGATATCCCCGGTCGCCCCATGTACGCGATCGAGTGCGAATCCATGGAGCGGGATTTCGCCCCCGCTTTCGATTCCGGCAATTCCATGTCGCAACTGGTGTCGGCTCCTGCGAACGTTTTCACCCCCAGGACGCCGACCGGCTTCCGTAACGACGGAGGGCGCCTGGTCGCAAACAACTACGACAACCAGGATACGGTGCGGATCGAATACCTTTCCGGGGAGTATTTCACCCTGGCCGATTCGCGCCGCGACTTGGCGTCGGCGATGGCCCTGGGCGCCAATCTGATTTTTGACGGAGGCGACGGCGTATTCTACGAGATATACAAATAGTGGACACTTTGGAGAAAATCAAACAAACCGCCGTTTGATTCTCTCCAAAGTGTCTTGGGTTTACATTTTGCGTCGGGAATTATTGCAAGGTCGGCGCTATCGCCCGACCTGACGAAAAATCAACCC
>JAISXA010000153.1 GCA_031270685.1 Planctomycetota bacterium | reverse complement strand
TTCTTCAGGATGTCGAGGCGTTCTTTTTCAGTGAGCGCCTTCGTTGGGATATTGGACTTCTTTGTGGAATGCTTCCGGGTAGCTTTCTTATGACTATAAGCGGGCGGTGCGGACTTGCCAACCGCCGACGCGGCACCATCCGCATCGTCCATGTGTAGCATGATCTTCGTTTTCACATGTCGGCAAAAACTGGCGTAGCTCATGGTGGTCATGTTGTCCTCGACCATCAACTCCCAAATTTTCCTGGCGGACCAGCCATCGTTCAAAGCCGCGACGATTTCATCCCGATGGGCAAGGATAGTGACGACATGGCGATTTTTCCTGGCGTTGTCCGTTGTGTGTTTTTTACGAAGCCGGTCAAGCAGTGTTTCCATGTGATCGCTTCTCCTTGCGTGGATAGGCCGTTTACGTCCGAATAGCGCAGAATCGCGAAACGTATCTTCATATAGCGCAATATCAATTATGTGTCAGATTATGGCATATAATCGTAATAATTGCAACAGATTTCGCAGTGTATTTGAGGACAAGATAGGCGAACGTGCGCACGGAAATTCCGGCGTACGTTCGCAAAACCTTATTCGCCCTGACGGGCTCAATGGTTGTGATTATTGCAAATTTGGCATTCTGCGGTTTGAAGGCCACCTTGTAAACTTCGCTTCAACCAAAGCGTTGCCCGGCCAGTGAGGGCGCCCGGCCAGCCGCGCTTTCGCCCCTCCGCTCATTTCCGGCAAGGACGCGATTTTGTTCGATTTTCTGGGTATTTACACATGTATAGACCCATATTCGATTTTGTTCTTTACAAATGAATCGGTTAGCGTATAAAAAAATTTGGTTGTCATGACCTGTTTGTGTTTGCGTCCCCTTGGACGCCGACAACTGCGATCTAAAATGCCGCAATGGGTTGCAACGAACGCAACATAAACGTAATTATCCGCCATCGCCTCGAAAACCCAATAAAAACGCTATAAACGCCGCCGTTTCCGAACCGGATGGCGGTTTTTTTCATTACGCCAGCCACCATTAGAGCCACCTTGCCGTCTTCTTCCCCACTATATATTGTAGCCCGATAATTACGTTTATGTTGCGTTCTTGAACCTTTAGTTGAACGCTTGTCAACGATCGTTTCCGGGTTGCCGTATTTGAATCGGCGTAGGCGCCCGGGATAAGCGGAGAATGACGCGCCCGCCCGTGTTTGAGTGCTGTTTGGAGTTCTGAATGAATGTTGTATTCTTGTCGCTAGAGGGGATGTCGCAGACGCATTTCTGGCAGTTTCATGAAAAAATGCCAAACCTGTGGCGGCTATCGTTTGAATCGCGCATGTTTCGACGTTTCTATTCCAATGCCACCGGCGCATTTCTGTCGTTCACCAATCTCGCCTTCGGCGACCAAGGGCGATTTGATCACAATGCGAGTTTTCCCGAAAAGAGTCGTGGAGGAATCGCCGCGGACGGAGTCAGTTTTTTTCAAATGCTTCATGACAGAGGCTATGCGGTCTCGGGGGGCATGTACTGCGTTCCCGCGCCCGAATATGCGCAAAACGGGTTTGGCGGGGCGTGGCCGGAATGTTGCGGAGAATTCCGCTGTTTTGGGGAACACTCGGCATTCTATCATGCGCTGGACGAATTTTTCGCCGGGCGCGAACGCGACGGCAAGTCGTTCGCATTTTTCGCGGCCGATCGTTCCTGCCTGTTCGGGGACAACGTTGGTGAGAAGGAGGATGCCTCGGAACTACATTCCTATTGCGGAAGAGGCTTCGAACTTCTCGATCGCACCGCCGGCTTCATGCTCGACGCGTTGAAAAGGCGCGGCCTGCTCGACCGCACCATTTTCGTCGCCTACGGCCCATACGGCATGGATCCTTGGCTGCACGGCCTGTTTCATGGCCGCATTACGAGGATTCCGCCGTATGCCAGCGCCTGTTGGACCCCCCTCTTGGTGGCGGTTCCCGGCTCCGGGAAGTGCATTGACGATCACCTGATCTGCGTGGTCGATTTGCGGCATCTCATCTCGAACCTGCTTTTCCCGGAAGAAAAGACGCCGCCGCCAGAGAGCGAGCTGGATGGACGGGACGTTTTCGCATACCCGCGCTCAATGGCGATCTCGCAAAACATGTTTGCCCTGGAAAACGAATCCGACCCTTCCAACGCCGGCCTCGCGAAAGGTTATGCCGCCGCCGACGGAAGTTATCGTCTGGTCGTGACCTCGGACGGCGGGAAGATGGAGCGGGGCGGACTCGAATTTTTCTTTGATACCCGCGATCCAACTAACACCCGCAATCTTCTTGATTTTTTCGATATCGATGCCGCCGGTTTCATAACGACGTTCGAAGACAGGGAGATTGTCCATCCGTATTTCGACGCGTTGTTTTCTCGGCGGGAGGTCATGGAAATGGCGGACGTGTACAACCGCCTCCGTGCCGTCCTGGCCGATGCCGTGCGGGTTAAGGAATCCCGTGCCGCCGCGTTCGCGGGAGAAGAGGCAAGAGGGCATTCGTTTCCCGGAGCGTCGTTCACCAAAAAGAAGTCGCGCGGTTGAGCGGCGCATTATGGAGAGCACCTAATATGCAGGCCGTCTTCCTCGCCGCCGGGATGGGCAAACGGCTTCGCCATGCGACCAGCGATCGACCGAAATGCATGGTCGAGGTAAACGGCATTCCCCTCCTGCAACGGGCGCTGTCAATCCTCTCCCTTCGTCCGCTGTCGCGTTTCGTCATTGTCGTCGGCTTTCGCGGCGATATGGTGCGTTCCGCTTTCGGCGGCGAATACAACGGCGTACCTATCGAGTATGTCGAGAACAGCCGCTATGATGAAACAAACAATATTTACTCGCTTTTCCTCGCGCGCCGCCATCTTGCGGAGGAGGACGCCATCCTTTTGGAAAGCGACGTTATTTTCGACAAAACCGTAACCGACAGGATCTTTGAGAATGAAAACCCCAATCTTGTCGTCGTCGACAAATATCAGCCGTTCATGGACGGCACGGTGATCAAGATCTCCGCCGACAACGAGGTGACCGCCGTTGTGCCCAAATCCCATTTCGACAGCGCCGAAGTGGGCTCCTACTACAAAACCGTGAATATTTACAAGTTCTCCCGGGAGTTTTCGGAAAAAACCTATACCCCTTTTCTCGAAGCCTACTGCTCGGCGATGGGGGAAAACAGGTTTTATGAACATGTTCTGCGGGTAATCCTCGCCCTTGAACAGAACAACATCAAGGCGCTGGTCCTTGACGGCGAAAAATGGCTGGAAATAGACACCCTGCCGGACCTGGAAAACGCGCGGATGCTCTTCGCCGACGCTCCGGACAAGAAACTCGACCTCTTTGAAAAACGGTACGGGGGATTTTGGACCTTCGAGAACCTTCGGGACCACTGTTATCTGTCCAACCCGTTTTTTCGACCCGAACGTCTGCTTGAAGAATACAGGCTGAGTCTTCCGACGCTTGTCGCCAACTACCCCTCCGGACAGGAAACGCAGGGCCGGCTGGCCGGAGAATTGTTGTCCTGCCGGGAGGAGTGGCTCGCGGTCGCCAATGGCGCGTCAGAAATCATAGTGGTGCTGGGCGATCTCCTGAAAGGCAGGATCGGCGTCATGTTTCCGACCTTCATGGAATACCCCGCCCGGATCGGCCGTAAACGGATCGTCCCGCTGTACCCGCGCTCCGACAAACTTCGCTACGGCGCGGACGATCTTATAGAGGCGGAAAATACGGTCGACAGTCTGCTCCTGGTCAATCCGGACAACCCCAGCGGCAACTTCATGCCCAGGAAAGAGGCGCTTAGCGTCGTCGCCCATTACGGCGCCCGCGGCAAGGCGGTCGTCGTGGACGAATCGTTCGTGGACTTTGCCGGCAAACCGGGCGCCAACGGGTTGATCGGCGATTCCATCCTGGGCGGATATCCGAATCTGGTCGTCATCCGTTCGCTAAGCAAGACCTTCGGCGTGCCGGGGTTGCGGTTGGGCGTGGCGGCGTCCGGAGACATGGAAGTCGTTAAACGCCTGCGGCGGAGTCTGGCGATCTGGAACATAAATTCATTCGCCGAATTTTTCCTCCAGGTCGGCATCAAATACCGGCGCCAATATCTGGCCGCGTGCCGACAATTGATAGATGCCCGCGAGAGCATGCGGCGCGCACTGGCGGAACTCGAATTCGTCGACCCGTTGCCTTCGCAGGCCAACTTCATTCTGTGCGAATTGACCGGAAACGCGAGCGCGCGAAGCGTCGCCGCGCGGCTGCTCTTCGAAGACGATATTTTCATAAAACGCATTTCCCCGAATCGAAGGGGACTGGAGGGGAAAAAGTATATACGGGTAGCCGTGACCACGCCCGACGACAACGCTTTTCTCGTTGAGCGGTTGGCGGCGTGTCTTGCCGGGGAATGCGCGACATGATAAGCGTCGTCATTCCGGTGTACAATGTGGCCGGGCATCTGCGCGCCTGCCTCGAATCGGTTGTCGGGCAGACTTACGGCGACATAGAAATAATCCTCATCAACGACGGCTCGACCGATCGCTCCGGCGACATTTGCGAGGAATGGGCGGCGAAGGATCGGAGAATCCGCTATTTGACGAAGGGAAACGGGGGGCTGGGGCCAACCCGAAATCTTGGCGTAAAACTATGCCGGGGGGAGTATGTGCTTTTTGTCGATTCCGACGATTGGGTCGACGCCCGGATTGTAGAGAAGCTCCATGAAGCGGTCGGCGCCGGCAAGGCCGAAATCGCGTTTTGCGACCGGTACAATTATACCCGCGACGGAAAACTGTATCGGGTGGAGCAGGACGCCAGGCCGGGTCCGATCGAGGTGAAATCCTGCCCCGAGGTGGTGTTCGGAACCTATATCCAGGCGTGGGCGAAACTGATAAAAAAAAGCGTCATTACCGGGAACGATCTCTTCCAGAGTTCCGGTTTCTACGAGGACGGGACGACGCCGATATGGCTGGCGACGTGTTCGCGCGTGCATTACGTTCAGGAACCCTTGTATTACTACCGTTTTCGGGACGGTGCGATATCCGATGACGCCTCGGCGCTTTCGTCCCTGCGCAATCATTTCGTGACGGTTCGCGAGACGTTTGAGAAACAAGGCCTCTTCGAGGAATACCGGGGGGGGCTGGAGCGGTTTTTCAGGCTGAAAATACGAAACAATCTTTCCGCCGCCGCCAACCTGATGGAGCGCAAACATCGGGAGGATCGGGAGGTCCGGCGTTCCGTTTTCGAATCCATTCGCGACGATCTGCTGCGTATTTACGGGGAAACGTTTGGAAGGGAGAATCCGGAGGAAATATGCGGCGCAACGCCGAAGCATTGCGTGGTCTTCGGAAGTTACAATCTCCGCCGCTTTGCGCTCAAGTACGCGGGAACGGCGTTCCCCGACCGGCTCGAATTCTATTCGCAATCGAGCCTTGGAAGCGTGATGGCGCCGTACAGCGCCGAATTGAACAGCCGCAGGACGGCTGCGGACGAAACCGAAGCCGAGGAAGATGTGGTCAGGGACTTCACCAAGCGGTTCGCGCATGGGAACGCGAGGAACGCGGCCAGCGCCGACTGCCTGCTGGTCGATCTTCTCGAGGAGAGGCATCCCCTGGGAGAGGCGGATCGGACTCTTTTCACCGTGAGCGATTCCTTTCGCAAGGTGTTCCCGGGCGTTCCGTTTTCCTATGCGCTTTTGCCGAGAAGGGACGACCGTACGGAGAGGATTTGGCGGGAGAATTGCCTGAAATTCGTGGATTACTGCGGGAAGGTGTTTTACGGCGTTCCGCTGATTCTTGTCCGAACCATGTTGACCGAGACCTACGGCCTGTCCGGAAAGGAGGAGTATTTCGATAATCTCGCCGAGATCCGCGAAACCAACGCCTTTCTCGCGTCGTGTTACGACTTTTTCGAACTCAACTGCCCGCGGTGCTCGACGATTTCCGTCGCCGCTTCGGAATATTATTACACCTACAGGGATTGCGCGTTGGGATGCGTGCCTTGGCACTTGAACAACCGCATGTACGAGACGGTCGGCCGGGAAATCGCGATGCGGGTGCGGAATGCCGCCGGAGCGGTTTGACGGATGCGGGAAATGCCTGTCAGGCGATTCATCGACTGTGCGGTGCCCATCAACGCCTGCAACCTCAGGTGTCATTATTGCTATATTACGCTCAGGAAAAAATTCCGCCACCGGCGGCCCGAATTCAAGCACGCTGTTTCGACTATGGTCCGGGCGCTCTCTCCCGAACGCCTGGGCGGAAGCTGCCTGCTCAATTTTTGCGGCAACGGGGAGACGCTTCTGGCGCCGCAGCTTCCCGATATGGCGCGATCGCTGCTCGAACAGGGCCACTTGGTCATGATCGTCACCAACGGTCTGGTCCGCCGCGGCATCGAAAGCCTGCTCGCCTTGCCGCGGGAATCCCTATCGCGATTGATGTTCAAGGTTTCCTTCCAGTACCTCGAGACGCTGCGTCTGGGTCTGGTGGAGGATTTCATCCGGAACGTGACGGATATCCGGGAAGCCGGAGCGTCGTTTACCGTCGAGATAACCCCTAACGACGAATTGGAGCCGAAAATCGACGAGGTTCTTGATGTCTGCCGCGCGCACTTCGGGGCGCCCTGCCACGTGACCGTCGCCCGGGATTCGTCCCGGAAGGATTTGCCCATCCTCACGGCGCGCGATCGGGGGGAATACGCGCGAATCTGGTCCCGGTTCGATTCCGAGCTTTTCCGGTTCAAACTCTCCGTGTTCAACGAAAAAAGGCGCGAATTCTGTTACGCGGGCGATTGGACGACGCAATTGCTGCTGGGCAGCGGCGACTTGCGGCAGTGCAACAATGGCCGGGTGTTGCAAAACCTATTCGATGATCCCGGCGCCCCGGTGAATTTTTGCGCCGTGGGACGCCATTGCCCGAATCCGCATTGCTACAACGCCCACGCCTGGCTGGCATTGGGCGCCATTCCGGGGTTCGCGGCTCCGACCTACGCCAGGGTGCGGGATCGCCTGCTGTCCGATGGAACCGGTTGGCTGAACCCGCGCTTCAGGGAAGCGGTCGACATGAAGTTCGAGGAAACGAACCGGCAGTACGACGAAGAGCAAAAGCGGCTTGCCGAGCGCTATAGCGGCGGAATCCTCGCCTGTCCGCCGAATATCGAAGAGAGGCGCGCATGAATCCGGTAATCCGGTTGTTTGAAACACACCTGGTGGATCACTGCAATCTTCCTTGCGCCGGATGCAGCCATTTTTCGCCGATCGCCCCCGAGCATTATGCGGATCCCGATCTCTTCGCGCGGGTCATGCTCGAACTCGCCCGGAAGGTCGAGTTGAAGCGCGTCCGCCTGCTGGGGGGCGAACCGCTGCTTCATCCCGAAGTGAACAAATTCATGATCGCCGCCCGGCGGGCCTATCCGGAGGCCCGGATAGGAATCGTCACCAACGGCCTGCTCCTGAAAGCCATGAAGGACGATTTTTGGGAAACCGCCGCCGCGCACGACATCGTTTTCGACATTTCGCGCTACCCCGTCAACGCGGACAAGCTGGATGCGTATGTGCGTCTGGTGGAGGAGAAGGGATGCCGCAAGGGGAACATCGCCCAACGCTCGGACATGGGATACATCCTGAACAGCAGGGGGGATTCGGATCCGGCGGTGGCGTATAAACGCTGCCGGGAACTGTACAAGTCCCATGTCAATATGCGCGGGCGGCGACTTTATTTGTGCGGACGCTGTTATCTCGACTACTTCAACGACTTTTTCGGGCAGAACTATCCGCTCGATCGGGGCATCGACATTTTCGAAGCTTCCGGGGACGAGTTGTTCAGGTACGTGACGACTCCGATAGAGTTGTGCAAATACTGCCTCGAGACGCGGCCGTTTGTGAACTGGAGCCGGTCCCGGGGGAAACTGCGCGAATGGGATTGCTTCGCCGCCGAATGAGGGCTGGTCCATGATTCTCATGTATCATCATGTCGGCCCGACCGTAAAAGGCGGGAACTGGGTGAGCGCGGAGAAATTCGACCGCGATCTGAAGGCGATCGCAGCCGCGGGGAAACGCGTCGTTCCCCTGGCGCGGTACGCCTCTCCGGCGGAGCAGGTGGTTCTCACTTTCGACGACGGGAACCGGGATATACTGGAATTCGCCGCTCCGCGCATGGCCGGGCTGGGATTTCCGTTCGAGCTCTTTCTCGTCGGCCGCCGTTTCGGGCAAGGCGGCGGCGAAAGGGGAAACTGGCTCTCGGAAAGGGATGTGGCCGCGGTGCGCGGCTGCGGCGGGCGGTTGCAGTACCATTCCTGGACGCATGCGGATTTGACGTTGGTTGCGGATGACGCGCTGGAGGCTGAAATCGGACCGCCCGAGTCCCTGGCGGCGCTGGATCCGGAAGGCTTCGAATTCTTCGCCTATCCGTTTTGCCGCTATGATGAAAGGATTCTTCGGCTTGTCCGGAAGCGTTACCGCGGGGCGGTGTCGGGAAAGGGGCTGGGCCGCGAAAACGAGGCGTACGCCATGGACAGGGTGAAGGTCACGGAAGACAGGATGCTGTTTCAGCATGACAGAAAAAGCGTATGATCCCGGAACGGCGATGCTGGATCCCCGCCTGAAAAGTTTTTACTCGGAAGCGGCGGGCGGTTCGCGGACGGAAATCCGGGAGAGATTGCGGAATCTTTGCGAAAGTGAGAGGGAGCTGGCTCCGGCTCTTTTATGGCTGCATGAATACCAGTTGCACGCCGGGCGCGACGCATGGTCGCGCGAATACGAAAAGCGGGTGAATCCTTCGTTCATGGCGCGCAAAAGCGGCTTCTGGAGCTATGCGCTGCCGGGGCACGACGACAGACGCTCCCAGATGAACTGGGGCGGGATCGAATCGACGGAAGGGCCGTCGCTTTTTCCGCTTCGGAACGAAAGCCGCGGTTTCCCGTCGCTGGCGTTTTTCAGGGACGTCTTTCGCGGACAGCGCGCCTTTATTCTTGGCGGCGGTCCGTCCCTTTTCAAGCTTGATCTTTCCCCCTTGGGAAAGGAGATCACCTTCGGGATGGGCGGCGTTTTGGCCCAGTTCGGCAGTCTGGGCTTTTCGCCGTCCTTTTACGCCTCCGGCGATCCGTATACGGCTCCGCAATACGCCGGCGCGGTTGGGAAAAACGCCGCGTCGGTCAAATTTTTCGGCCATTTCCTGAAACCTTGCCAGGGGATCGACCATACCGGCGCCTTCGTGAATCTCATTTACGATCTGGGCGAATATCCCGGCTATCCCCATTTTTCCGTGGACGCGGCGGCGAGGACGTGGGCGGGCGAATCCCCCGCGTATCAATGCCTCCAATGGGCATATTACATGGGGTTCAAAGAGGTCTACCTTATCGGATTCGACCATTCCTTTCCGGGCGATCCGGACCTGTGCATGGAAACGGACGGCCCGCCTGGCGGCAAGGCGGGAAAGCGGGGGGCCAGGCTGAGGGAGGAATTCGTCGAAATCCCGCCGTTTGCGCGCAAGCGGTTTCTTTTGGATTCCGACCGGTGTTTCGCCAAGGCGCGGCACGCCTTCGCGCTCGCCGGCGGCGTCGTGCGCAACGCGACGCCCGGAGGCAGGCTGCGGGTGTTGGAGCGGTGCGATTACACGGGCATTTTCAGGGACGGCCGACCGGCCGAGGTCGGCGGCGAATTGGGCGTGGACTGGCTGGCGAAGCGGCTGGCCGGGGCGCGGGATTCGGCGAAGAGGGTTTTCGCCGGAATGCGCCGGGCCGGACCCGACATATCGATAATCGTTCCCATGTACCAGGTCGAGGGCTTCGTCCACCGCTGTCTCGCCTCCATCCGCGATCAAACCTTCGGCAATTTCGAGGTAATCGTCGTCAATGATGGATCCACGGATGGCGGCCCCGGAATCGTCGAAAACATGGCGGAGACGGATTCCCGCATCCGGGTGATCCGCCAGGAGAATCGCGGGCTGGGCCCGGCGCGTAACGCCGGCTTGAAGGCCGCCCTGGCGCCCTACGCGCTGTTTGTCGATTCCGACGACTTCATCCACCCCGACCTGTGCCGCCTCCTGCTCGGGAAAGCCCGGGAAGAGCGCCTTGATATAGTGAACTGCCAGAGCTATAGAACTCGACGGCATGGTAAGAACCAGTTGCTTCGGCCCAATTTCGGCATGCTCCGGGATCCGGCGGAGGCGGCGCGGGCGATGTTGCGTGGGGAGTTGGCGCATATGGCCTGGGGTCGGCTTTACCGGACCGCCCTCCTGCGGGACAACGGTCTCGAATATCCGCCGGGATATTACGAAGACAAGCCGGTGACGGTCGCCGCTTATTTGCTCTCCGGAAGGGTCGGGTCGATCGACGGA
>JAISXA010000102.1 GCA_031270685.1 Planctomycetota bacterium | reverse complement strand
TATTGCAAGGTCGGCGATATCGCCCGACCTGACGAAAAATCAACCCATTGGTCCGTAAGCGGTAACTTCTTTGGAGGAAATCGGGCGGCGGTTGGCCCGATTTTCTCCAAAAGTCCACGAAAAGACGCCTCGGTGTTTTCACCGCCGATTTCCGTCCCGCGGCAGGCATTTTTCAACTTCGCGAAAATATCCGTCCAGATCGGCGTCGACGAGATGCACCCCTTTCCCGGCGGCAATGCCGACCCCCCCCTTGTTCACGACGACCACCTCTCCGCCCGCATAATGCGGAATCATCGCGGCCGGATATACGGTCAGGCTCGAACCAAGGACGAACATCAGGTCGCTTCGCCTCGCCGCCGCCTCCGCCTCGGCCAGGAACCGGACGTTTTCGCCGAAAAAGACCACATCCGGCTTAAGCGTGCCGCCGCAGAAGCCACACGGCGGAATTTCGTGCTCCCGCATCAGATTCCGCAAACGCTCCCCGGAACAGCCCCGCCCGCAACTTCGGCACCGCGCGGTCGTGTAATCGCCATGCACGGGAAGGACGTTCCGCGAACCAGCCCGCTGGTGCAAGCCGTCGATGTTCTGGGTGATTATGCGGTCGAGCTTCCCCCGCTTTTCAAGCTCGGCGAGAAAACGATGGGTAAAGGTCGGTTCGATAGTCCCCAGAGTGTCGAGGAAATCGCGGGAAAACTGATAGAACGGACCGGGATCGCGATCGAACGCCGCAATCTCGAACACTTTCTCCGGATCGTAGGCGCGGGTGACGTACAAGCCTTTCGGACCGCGAAAGTCCGGAACCCCGGCGGCGGTGGAGATGCCCGCCCCGGTAAGGACGACCGTTCGCCCGGCCGCGATAATTTTTTCCGCGCACCCGACCGGCGTCAACCCTTCGGCCATGCCATGCCCTCCTCGGACCGGATTCCGCGCGGAATGCGCCGCGCCGCTTCGGTCTTGCCCGCGTTGCCGGTGCGCTACGGCGGGAACAGCTTTCCGGGCGGCGGCGCGACCGGCACGTCCTGGACGGGGAAAGCCGGCGCGGGAAATCCGCCCATATCGACAAGGATCAAATCGCAATGCGGCGAGGCGAAGCGGGCGAACCCGAAAGGGAGTTCGGACGAAACCAGGCGGATATAGCCTTTTTCGGGATCGTCGAGGCGCTCCATGAAAACGGGATATTCGCGCCTCCCCACGGTATGCCGGCGCTCCTGTCGGTCCCGTATCGCCGCCATGCCGATTTCGGAATGCCGAACGCCCGTCCCCGCCATCCCTCCAAGAGGGACGGATGTTTCATGCGCAAACCCCGGCAAGGTAAGCATCACCCGAACCGCGTCGGGCTCCGCCCCCAGAATTTCAAGCCGCAACGGCATCGCGTTCCAGCGCGTTTCGGGTTGGAAGCGGGGTTCGAAGAGATGGGCGGATGATTTGGAGGCTCCGTCCCCACCGCCATCGCTTTCGCCCGGCGTCGGCGCCGCGGAGGATGATTCGGCTTCCTCTTCTCCGGATCCGATATCGCGCCGTATGGAATCCTCCAGCGGATCGACCGGAAAGGCGAGGCGATATTCGAGCCAGTCGCCGACGGCGGGAATCTTCGGCATATCCGCCGCCGGTATGGCAATTGGCGCGAGTAAAACCAGAAGCCCAACCACCCGTCCCCTCATCGCTCCGCTCCATTTGGCTTGAAGCCCAGGGCGACAATATACGTTTCCGCGCTTTCGACCCGCGACGCGCACGGCTTCCGGATTTTTACAACGGCGTACCGCCCGGCCAGCCTGGTCCGGAATTGCTCGGTTTCCGGGCCGTAGAGCATTTTGCACACCATGTTCCCCCCCGGTTTCAGCATTTTCCCCGCAAGTTCCGCCACCTTCTCGCACAGCTTCAGGCTCCGGACCTGATCGACCAGCTTTATCCCCGAAGTGTTGGGGGCCATGTCGGAAAGGACGACGTCGAAGCCGCCGGCGGCCTCGGGAAATTCATCCCCCCGCATCTCCAACACGTTCATTTTCTTGAAGTGGGCTTTCCCCTTGAATTTCTTGTGGATCAATTTGAGATCGACCGCGCAGGCCATGCCGCCGGGGCCGATCTTCTCCACAATGCATTCCAGCCACGATCCCGGGCTCGCGCCCAGATCCAGCACATTGTCGCCTTTCCGCAGCAATCGCTCCCGGCGGTCAAGCTCCTCCAACTTGTATACGGAACGGGCAAGTTTGCCCTCCCGTTTGGCTTGCTTGAAGAACCGGTCATGCAGTTTTTTCATGTTCCGCGCCGTCCCCGTTTGTTTGCGGTTTTTCCCCGTAGGATTATAGTTGACGTTTGCGGGAAATCAAACAAACGACCTTTGGTTTTCTCCAAAAGTCCACTTAAAGGAAATCGGGCGGCGGTCGGCCCGATTTCCTTTAAGTGGACAGTGGGCGGACAATTGTTTGTACGCGCCCCGGACCGACATAATTGGTTGACAGAGGGCGATCTCCGAGTACAATCTTCCCTCCTGGTGGACTATTTACAAGCGCGGGAGGCGGTTCGAAGCGCGACAATTCATTTATGGCCTCCATGCTGACGTTTGAAGAAAATCAGATGCCTTTCTTTTCGCAGGATTTTCTTGAACGGGTCAGATCGGCCAACGAGCTGTCCCAGGTTGTTCAGGGATACAATATCCAGCTGAAACGGGCGGGAACCAATTTTGTCGGACTCTGCCCGTTTCACAACGAAAAGACGCCCTCGTTCAACGTCAGGCCGGCGGAGCAGTTTTTCCGTTGTTTCGGGTGCGACGCAAAAGGCGACGTTTTCCGTTTCGTGCAGATGATGGAGCGGGTGGAATTTCCGGAGGCGGTGCGGCTTCTCGCCGAACGGAACGGCATTGAGCTGGAGTTCGCGACCCCCAACGACCGGCGGGCGGCCGAAAAGCGCGGCGAAACCAAATCCGCGCTCCTCTGGTGCTGCTCCCGCGCCGCCGATTACTTCGAGGAATCGCTGGCGAGCTTGGATGGCGGGCCGGCGCGCGAATACCTCCTCGGGCGCGGATTCAACCAGGAAACGATCCGCCGATGGAGGCTCGGCTGGGCGCCGGATTCGTGGGACGGCCTGAGCGGTTTTTTGCTGAAAAGCGCCAAAGAAATCGATTGGAAAGAGAAAGTATTGGAATATGGCCTTCGCGCCGGCGTGCTCAGGGAGAAAATGAGCGACGACGGGGCGCGGCGGCGGTTGTACGACGCGTTTCGCGGCAGGGTGATATTCCCGATCCTCGACGCGCAGCAGCGGCCCATCGGATTCGGCGGCAGGGTGCTTGAGGAAAAACCCGAATGCGGCGGAAAATACATTAATTCGACCGAAGGGCGGCTGTTCGAAAAACGGCGGATTCTCTTCGGTTTGGCGCAGTCCGCCAAGGAAATTGGCCTGCGAAAGACGGCGATAGTTGTCGAGGGCTACACCGACGTCATCATGTGCCATCAGTACGGGATCGGCAACGTGGTGGCCACCCTCGGCACCTCCCTCACCGACGACCACGTCCTGATATTGCGGCGGCATGTCGGCGAGCGCGGAAGGGTGATTGCGCTGTTCGACGCCGACGCCGCCGGCGACGCCGCCACGCTCCGGGCGATCGGCCTGTTCATGACCCACGATGTGCCGCTTTCGGTGGCTCGGGGTCTGGAAGCGAAGGATGCCTGCGCTTTCCTTCCGAAGTTCGGCGCCGATGCCTTTCGGAAGAATCTCGACCGCGCGGAAGACAGCTTTTCCCATATACTTCGCGAAACGGTAGGAGCGGCGAAAGGGCGCGACGTCATGGCGGTCGGCGAGGCGGTGAGGACGGTCATGAAAACCGTCAACCTCTGCCCCGATCCGGTAAAGGTCGCGTTGATGAAAAAGCGGGTCGCGGCCATGGCCGACGTTCCGGAGGCGGCGATTCCCGGCCCGGAACCGAAGGTCCCGCCGCGAGCCATCTTCGCAAGGGCGGGCGCGCGAGTCGTACCGGCGCGGCCGGCGGGGAAAAAAGGACTTTTGCCGCCGAGAAGGGAAGCGGACGTCGATGAAGCGCTGAAACGTGCCGGAGAAGCGTACAAGCGCCGCGAAATGCGGTTGCTGCGTTATATGTGGGAGAGCCCGGATTGGTGCGCCCGCGTGGCGGATTCCTATCCTCCCGACGAATGGCGGGACGCGGCGACGGCGGAACTGGCCGCCATGGCGAGGGATGGCTGGGATGAATCGAGGGCGCCGGCGATAAACGATATCCGCGACCGGGTGGAACACCCGGAAGCGATCGGGAAGCTCGCCGACTTGGCCTTTCCGGACGACGAGCCCCTGTCGGAAAGGGATCTCTCCCAAATCCTGAGGCTGATGGTCAACGCACGGCGCAAGGAACGCGCGGAACTGTTGTTGCAAATGCTCAAGGACGCGGAAAAAAACGACGACGAGAACGAGTTGAATCGCCTACAGGCCGAATATGTGGGGCTCCAGGCGGCCATGAAGGCGCGATGATCGGTCGCCGGAGTTTCCGGACCGCGTTTGGAAGCTGCGGCGGGCGGATTTTTCCGACGGAACGTACCGCCGCCGAGTCGCTTGCATGTAGTGGACTTTTGGAGAGAATCAAACAAACCGCCGTTTGATTCTCTCCAAAGTTTCTTGGGTTTGCATTTTGTGTCGGGAATTATTGCAAGGTCGGCGGTATCGCCCGACAGGGCGAAAAATCAACCCATTGGTCCGTAAGCGGTAACATCTTTGGAGGAAATCTGGCGGTGGTTGGCCCGATTTTCTCCAAAAGTCCACATGTAGGAAACCTTAGATGAGCAAAAAGACCGAGAAAACCCAGAAAACCGCCGCGGCCGCGACATCCCGGCGAAACGGCGCCAAGAGCGGATCGCGTCAAGCAAAGGACGAGGCGGCGAAAAAGAAGACCTCGGCGCGCGCACGGAGGGATAGTGCGGCCAAAGCGAAGGCCCGCCCGGAGGACGAGCCGGAGGTCGATACGCCGGAGGCGGACGGGGCGATTGCCGCCGCCGCGGAGAGCGTGGCGGCCGTGGAGGTGACGGCCCTCGACGAGAAAGCGATCGCCCTGATCATCCGCAAGGTCAAGGGCCGGAAAAACATCACCTATACCGAACTTAACGAACTTCTGCCCGAGGACGCGATCAACCCGAATGAAATCGATCTCGTTTTCACCCGCCTCGCCAAGGAAGGCGTTGAGGTCATCGATTCGGACGACGACATTTCCGTCGACATCGACGAGGAGGCGATCGAACAGGAGGATCCCGAAGCCGATGCGCTGGTTGTCGGATCTTCCCTTGTCCCCGAATCCGACATCGGCGACGTCCATGATCCGGTCCGCATGTATCTCTCGGAAATGGGCTCCATTCCGCTGCTGACCAGGGAGGAGGAGGTCATCCTGGCCAAGAGGATCGAGCTGAGCTCGTCGCGCTTCCGGCGGCGCACGCTGGAAAGCCCGATCGCCATGGCGCACGTCTTCAACTTGTACGAGAGGGTCAAGCAGAACCGCGAAAGTCTGGACAAGATCATGCGCAACTCCCACCCGGCGGGCTCCGATCGGAACGACGTGCTCACCCGGCTGCCGGGGCATATGGAGACGTTGCGCAAAATTTACGATTCCCTCACCGATCTCTGGCGGCGGATGGAGGATTCTTCGACCTCGCACGCGAAACGCGCGCAGTATTTCTCGGAAATGCGCGCCCGCCAGCGCCGGATGGCGAAGCTGCTGGAGGAGCTTGGACTGCGGACCGGCCGCATGTTCCACATCCGCGACCGCATCATCAAGCTCGCCGATGACGCGGACAAGCTTCTCAAGGAGGAGGCGCAGCTCAAGTCGCGCCAGGAGCGCCTGACGCCACAGGAAAAGCGCCGCCTCGAAATGACCCGCGACAGGCTGCTTCGCGTCCGCATGGAGGCGAAGGAGCCGCTTTCCCGTCTCCTTGTTCGCGCCCGCCACGTCGGCAGGCGGTTCGAGGAATACCAGACGGTGAAGCAAAAACTATCGAGCGGCAATCTGCGCCTCGTGGTTTCGATCGCCAAGAAGTACCGCCATCGCGGGTTGTCCTTCATCGACCTTATCCAAGAAGGCAACACTGGCCTTATGAAGGCGGTGGAGAAATACGAATATCGTCGCGGCTACAAGTTTTCGACCTATGCTACCTGGTGGATCCGCCAGGCCATCACCCGCGCCATAGCCGACCAGGCGAGGACGATCCGCATCCCCGTCCACATGATCGAGACCATGTCCAAACTGCGCCGCATCACCAAGCAACTGGTCCAGGAGATCGGCAGGGAACCGACGGTCGAGGAAATCGCCGCCCAGGCCGACATCCCGGTGCCGGAAGCCCGACGCGTGCTGCGCATCAGCAAGCATCCCATCAGCCTCGACCGCCCCATCGGCGCCGGGGACGCCGACGACAGCCACTTCGGCGATTTCATCGAGGACAAAACGGCTGAAAGCCCGGTCAATATGGCGAGCTACGAAATGCTCAAGGACAAGATCGGCAACGTCCTGCAGAGTCTGACCTATCGCGAGCGCGAGATCATCAAGCTCCGCTACGGCATCGGCGACGACTACACCTACACGCTGGAAGAGGTGGGGCGCAAGTTCAACGTCACCCGCGAGCGGGTCCGCCAGATCGAAGCCAAGGCGCTGCGGAAACTGCAGCACCCGGTCCGCGCCCGCCGCTTGGAAGGTTTTCTCGAGGATGCCGCGCCCGCGTCGTGAGGCCAACCGAAGTTTTGCGAAACTCCGGTGTATAATGCCTAAATTTTCGGGAGTCGCATAGTGGACTTTTGGAGAAAATCAAACAAACCGCCGTTTGATTCTCTCCAAAGTTTCCCAGGGTTGCATTTTCCGTCGGGAATTATTGCCTGGTCGGCGGTATCACCCGACCTGAGGAAAAATCAACCCGTTGATCCGTAAACAGTAACATCTTTGGGGAAATCGGGCGGTGGTTGGCCCGATTTTCTCCAAAAGTCCATTGAGATCGAGCAGGATTTTTTCGCTCGCCGAAAGTTGCATCTTTTTCAGTTCCCGGTTGAATTTCGGGGAGAATATCACCTCCCGCATGACTTCCCCAGGATTCGTTCCTTGAGTTCGGACATGGGGACGATTTCCCCCCGGCCGGCGCGGCATTCCTCGATGGCCTTCCGTGTTTCCGCGTTGGGTATGCGGGGCAGCGTCTTTTCGGTCATCGCCTGATTGATGAGCAGCCGGACGCCGTCGCTCGCGGACAGCCCGAAGCGCTTGAAAAATTTCTCGGCCCTGGTTTTGGTTTTGGCGTCGAGCCGCACCTGGAGCAATGCGTCATTCGGCATGGTTAGGACCCTCCCCGGTTTTGTCGGTTTGGCAAATAGTGGACTTTTGGAGAAAATCAAACAAACCGCGCTTGATTCTCTCCAAAGTTTCCCGGGGTTCCATTTTACGCCGGGAATTATTGCCAGGTCGGCGGCATCGCCCGGCTTGACGAAAAATCAACCCATTGGCCCGTAAGTGTGCGGAAATAAATAAAGTTTACACTTCCGCGAGAAAAAGCATTACGCAGGCTGCAAATCATGCGCACCGGCGTAAACGTTGTTTTTTTACACGTCCTAAGCGGTAACATCTTTGGAGGAAATCGGGCGGCGGTTGGCGCGATTTCCTCCAAAAGTCCACAAATTGGGCCTTCAAACCGCCGAACGCCCAATTTGTAAAAGCCACAACCCTTGCGGCACAGGCGTTTTCGATTTTTGCAAAGCGGCGATTGGCGGTGTAATCGCCGCTTTGCAAAACTTCAGTTGAATATTGTACACCCCGCCGGCAGCCGGCGCAAGGCGTTCCCTTTCGGCA
>JAISXA010000084.1 GCA_031270685.1 Planctomycetota bacterium | reverse complement strand
GGCGCTGTCCCAATTGCAGGCTCTAGGGTTTGTCGCCGAAACCGTCGATCGGGACGATAAGTTTGGACTTGACCAGCCGACGATTACCGCGATAGTTTATGGGATTTCCGAGGGGGGGGGGAAGGAGAATCCGCCGGACGGCGCCGAAACCCCGCTGTTCGGACTCGTTATAGGCGCCGCCGCCGGGGAGATGGGCGCGCATTTCGCGCGGCTTGACGAAAGGGGTCCGGTGTTCCTGGTCCCCGATTCGCTTGTCGAAGCGTTGCTCAAGGAATATCGCTGAATCCGGATTCCCGCGATTCTGCGCGGGAAAAGTATTTTCCGCCCACCAGTGCTTATGGCCGTCGTTTGCGGGGCGGGCGGCGCGGCAGTGCGGTTCGAAAAAACAGGGGGTGCGTCGCGCGACGCGGCGGATACCTGTGCAGCAACGACGGGATGAAAACATGACAAAAGCCAAGAAACCGGCCGAAACTACAAAAGGGAAGGCTGGGAAAGACGCCGGGAAAGGCACTTCAATAACCAAGGCGTCGCCGAAGAAACCCAAGGCGGCCTCCAAAACTGCGGTCAAGGCTCCGGCCAAGACCGCGGATAAGGTTCCGGCCAAGATTGCGGACAAGGCTCCGGCCAAGACTGCGGTAAAGGCTGCGGGCAAAGCTCCGGCCAAGGTCAAGGCCGCAATAGCGTCGGAAACAGGAAAGCCGGCGAAAACCGCGAAGGCGGCTGATGCGAAAAAGCCGGCCGGAAAGGTGAAGTCCGCCGCGAAGACGGAGCAAAAAGAAAAAGCTCCCGTCGAGGCGCGCGAAGCGGTCAAGGTTCCCCAGCCGGACTTCCAGTTCATGGAAAAGAAGATTCCCCCTTTTGCCAGCGCCGGGTTGGCGGTGACGACCGGATCGAAAAAACCATCCCTGTCCGTCGCGCCCGCGGTCATGATTTTGGGAAGATCCAACCAAGCGAAGACAGAACAGCGGGAACGGGTGGCGGAGCGAAAGCTCTCCAGGAAGGAGTTGGTCGACATCCAGACCGCACTTATCGAGAAGCGCGAACGGTTGCTGGCCGGTATGCGGCGCGAACTCGCCGTGCAGCGCGAAAGGGCGGAGAGCAAGGCCGCGGACGATGTGGACAAGGCGACCGACGCCTACGACGGCGACTTGTCCTTCGAGATCGCGACCGCCAATGACCAGGAACTCTCCGAGATTCAGGTCGCGCTGGAAAAGATCGAAAAAGGCACTTACGGCGAGTGCGAGGTTTGCGGTTGCACCATCTCTCCTTCGCGGCTGAAGATACTTCCCTCCGCCACCACCTGCGTCGCCTGTCGCGGCCAGGAGGAATTGTCCCGCCGCCGCGACGACAGCAACCTTCTTTTCAGCATGATGAACGGCGAGGACGGCGACGCCGAGGCCGGCGACCTCTGACGCCCGGAACGGCGAATCCGCGGAGGGATGCATGGCCTCCCCAACGCAGAACGGCATTGTCGCGGAGGCGGACGCCTCCAGGAAAGCTTCCGCTTTCGGGGCGGTTATGCTGTGGACCATATCCCTGACCGGCGTCGCCTGGCTCGCCACGGTGGATTTCGATTGGAAGTCCAACCACGACATTGCCATCGAACGCGGCGACAACGCACAATACACGGGCGATTACGGCTTGGCGCGCATGTACTACCAGCAGGCGGTGCGGTTCAATCCATACAGCGCGGACGCCCACCGCATGCTCGCGACGCTCTACGACCGGCGGTTCGCCGATAATGAAAACGCTTTGCGCCATTTTCTCTATGCGCGAAAATATGACCCCGAACGCCGGCGCCGGTCGGCCATGGACGACTCGACAGACGCTCTCGACCTCATACGCGCGGGAGTGATCGAGGATCCGATGGACGCCCTCTCGGACATGGAGACGGCGGTCGGGATCGGTTCCCTGGAACGGTTCCGCGCGCGCATCGGTCCGGCAATCGAACAGGACGCCGAAACGTTCTATCAAGCATGGATTGCGCGCGGCCCGGGCAGGCTGTCCTCTCGCCGGATGATCAGGGAGGCGGATGGCGGATGGCGGGCGGTGCTGGATCTTTATTTCGACGACGGCGCCGCGATGTCCATGCATTTTCGGGCCGCGCCCACCCTTCCCTGGCGCATGACGCTGAGTTTTCCCTGAACGGGAGCGGTTGTGGCGATAGACGATCTTCGCAATGAAATAGACGGCGTCAACGCCTCCGGCAAACGCGACCGGACGGTGGCGGTGACCGGGAACCAGGAGATCGCTCCCGGCTTTTTCCGGATGCGTCTGGCTCTCCCGTCCGCGAACCGCGTTTTTTCCCCAGGACAATTCTTCCAACTGGCGGTGGGAACCGGGACGACCGCGCCCTTCCTGAGACGACCGTTCGCGCCGGCGGAGCTTTCGCCCGAGAGCTTCGCGTTCGTGTACGCGGTCGTCGGCGAGGGGACGCGGCTAATGTCGAGATTGCGCCCCGGCGACCGAGTCGGATTGCTCGCCCCGCTTGGAAAAGGCTACGCGCGGCCCGTTTCCGGATCCCGCGTGGTTTTGGCCGGCGGCGGCGGCGGCGGCCCGAGTCTCGGGCCCCTGGCGGCGGCTCTTCGCGAAAACGGCACGGAGGTGATCTCCATCCTGGGGGCGCGGACCGCCGGGCGGTTGGTCGGAGGCGATTCGCTCGAACCGGGCAGCCACCGGCTGGTGTCCTGCACCGACGACGGCAGCGCCGGATTCGCGGGTACGGCGGCCGACGCGCTTGCCGCCGAGATAGCCGGCGGTAGGGTCGACGCCGTGTTCGCCTGCGGGCCGGCGCCCATGCTCAAGGCTGTCGCCCGCATCACCGCCGCAAAAAACATCCCCTGCCAGGTGTCCATGGAGGAACGCATGGCGTGCGGTTTCGGCGCGTGCGTCGGCTGCGTGGTCGAGATGCTTCTTCCAGACGGCAAGGGGACGAAATACGGTCGCGTCTGCCACGACGGTCCGGTCTTCGACGCTGGAACCATAGTCTGGTGACGAAGCGGCCGCGATGTCGCCGGATGCTTCGAAAATCCCCGTCCTGATTCGCAAAACGCTTCAGCTTCCGAGGCGTTCGCAAACCCTGAAGGACGAAGCGGTTTGAAAATCACGATTCCATGCCGCATCCGGACCGTCACGCGCCGAATCGCGCCTTGACCCAGTCGGCGACAGCCCCGGCGAGCGCGGCGTGGCTTTCCGCCGAGAGATGGATGCCGTCAACCGGATCGGATTTGACGAATTGTCCGGCGTACAGGATGGGGATATTGGAGCGTTCGCCGAGGAGTTTGAACTGCTTCGATAACTGCAGCGACTTGGCCTTGCCGCCCGCGAAGATCGTGCCGAAAAAATCGCCCGTCTCTTCGATCGGTGGAGGGCAGACGACCAGCACGTCGGGAACGCTGTTTAACCCGGGACCGAACAGCGGGTCGCGCGCCGTATGCGCCAGCAGCTCCACGCCGGCGGCGATCTCGTAGGCGGAAACCGCGAAGCGGGGCTTAAGGTCGTTCGTGCCGAGCATAATGACGACCAGGTCGACCGGGGAATGGGTGTCGAGGATCGCGCCCAGGGTGCGCTTGCCGTTCTTGTCGACCGTGAGCGATCCCTCGATGGGATCGTCGTGCACGGTGGTTCGCCCGCACAACCCCTCCTCGTAGACGCGGAACCCGTCGGGAAGCAGCCTGCCCATGACATTCGGCCAGCGGATATCGGGGGGATAGCGTTTCTTGTCCGGGCCGGGTATTGCCCCCCAGGTGTTGGAATCGCCGTAGCAAACGATGGTCTTGGTCATGGTTCCTCCTGGCTCGATTCCCGCGGTTTACGCCAATTCACCGATCCCCGCGGCATTGCGCCTGCCCCGCAAGGGTCCGGAAGGACGTTGAAACGCCCTTGCGGCGGATGTTGAATATTACACCGCGGCCTTGCCCAGCCGGCGAACGCCGGAAACGGCGACCAGGACACCAAGGCAGAGCAGCAGCACGGCGAAAACAAGCGGCAAGCCGTCCGTGACGGCCCGGAACGACCCGTCCGCGATTTTCGCGGCCATGCCCAAAATGCCGAGGATGAGGGCGGTGAAGGTGATGGCGAGCATCGCGAGCATCGGGATGTAGAGCATCGCCCCCTCGCGGTTGGTGCGTTTGAGAAACACGGCGCAGGCGATGAGCGAAAGGGCCGCCAAGAGCTGATTCGCGGAACCGAACAGCGGCCAGATGTCCTGATAGCCGCGAAGGGCGAGCAGATACCCCATGATCAGCGTGGCGAAAGTGGCGAAATAGCGGTTGGTGAGCAAGCGGAGCGCCGGACCGGGCTTTTTGGATTCGCCGTCGGAGTCGAGGAACAACTCCTGGAAGGCAAGCCGTCCGACGCGGGCGACCGAATCCAGCGAGG
The DNA here is from genome assembly GCA_031270685.1 of Planctomycetota bacterium. Lineage (GTDB taxonomy): Bacteria > Planctomycetota > SZUA-567 > SZUA-567 > SZUA-567 > JAIRTL01. The sequence continues at coordinate 8,076 of JAISXA010000084.1, read as the reverse complement.
TCAACGCAAACGCGGAGACGGCGAGGGTGATCAGCGTATAGATCATGTCGTAGGGAATGCCGAACGAGGAGAGGAAACCGGCGATCGCGGACGCGAACACCACCGGCGGCGATCCGGACGGAAGCGCGCCGCCCACCGCCAGCGCCCCGACGGCGATCAGGGCGATGACGGCCAGGAGGCACTCGAGCAACATCGCGCCGAAGCCGATCGGAAGCATGTCCCGCTCGTCGCTTATCTGCTTGGAGGCGGTGCCGGAGGCGACGAGGCTGTGGAAGCCGGAAACCGCCCCGCAGGCGACGGTGACGAACAGGATGGGGAAAAGATGCATGCCCTTCACCGTGAATCCCGAATATGCGGGAAGGTTCATGTTGGGATTGGCGAATAGCACTCCCAGGAAGGCGGCGATTATCATTAGAATGAGCAGGAATGAATTGAGATAGTCGCGGGGCTGCAACAGAACCCATACCGGGGTCACGGACGCGATGAAAATGTAGGCAAATATGAAATACAGCCAGAACGTTTTTCCGGCATACAGCGGCAGGGCGAGGCCGGCGGCGATGCACGCCGCGAGGACGACCACCGCCACGCAGGCGCTCAGCCATCCTCCCGGCTTCCTCTTCGTCAGGTAAAATCCCAACCCGACGGCGGCGAAGATGAACAGGATGGAGGTGGCGGCCACGGATGCGTTCGCCGCGACCGGCAGGCCATCCGCCGAATAGCCGTTGAAGGTGACGGCGACGATGTCGGCGAAGGCCGCGACGACCAGGATGGAAAACAGCCAGGTGAAGACCAGGAACAGCCGCTTGCCGGTTTTGCCTATGTACAATTCGATGATATGGCCGATGGTGCGGCCATTGTTTTTCACCGAAGCGTACAACGCGGCGAAATCCTGGACCGCGCCGAAGAATATGCCGCCCACGAGAATCCACAGCAGCACGGGCAACCAGCCGAACATGGCGGCGATTATCGGGCCGTTGATCGGGCCGGCGCCCGCGATCGACGCGAACTGGTGGCCGAAAACGACGCCGCGCTTGGCTGGAACATAATCGACGCCGTCCTCCATGATATGGGCGGGCGTGGGATTGTCCGGATTCACGCCCCACTTCCCCGCCAGCCACCGGCCGTACAGAACATACGCCAGACCCAACACCCCGGTTGAGACGAGAAGCAGGGAAATGCCGTTCATCGGGCATCCTTTATCAGCGCGGAAAATCGGCCGGGAAGCCCGGTCAGGTCGTGCCCGGGCCGTCGTTCGCCGCGGCCGGAGCATTTTCCGGACGGAATCAGCGGATTGCGTAGCGCGCGAGTTCGCAGTTGTCCGCTTCGTTGATGGTGGCGACGATCTCGCCGAGCGGCTTGGGCAATTCCGCCGAGAATTTTATGGGAATCCGCGAATTCCTTTCCAGCCACAACCGTTCGGCGCCGCGCGACGCAATCAGGGACGCGCTGATAGTCGTCCCGTCGCCGGAGGGCTGTACAACCAGACAGTCGAAGACGCCCATGGAGGTGTTTACGATCTCCTCGTCGATGACGTTCAAGGTGACGAGCCCCGGATTGGTTCTGCCGCCGACGAGAATGGTGCAGGAATCGCCCCGCCTTTTCAGGCCCAGTCCCCTCAGGTAATAAATCATCGAAACCATGTCTTGCATGTTGCCGGGGATTGGCCGGTTGCGGCCGTCCATTTCCTCTCCGTCGTCCTGGGTGGCGGAATAGCTGCACACCGGATCGGGAAGGCCGTTGGGAAGGCGGAAATCGTATTTGAACTCGAGCCGGTCCTTGTACGAGCGGTTTCTTTCGGACACCCTGCGGCGGATAAGGTAGCTGCGCCCGGTGGCGGCGTCGGCGTAACTGTTCGCGCTGGTGTTGACCGGGTAAAAAGCGTTCAGGAAATCGTTGGATTCGGCCGATACTTCAAAGACGAACACGGGGCGTCCGCGAACCGCGCTCATGCGCTTGGCGGCGATGCGGATTGATCCCGCGGGAAGGCCGCGCCATTTCGCCTGGTAGCGGAGGTCCTCGCCGGGCCTGACGTATCTGCCGAGGGGAATGTCGGGATTGGTGACGGACTGGAACAACTGGCGATAATTCGCGTCCTGGTGGAGGACTTCGGAGATTTGCTCTTCTTCGCGGATTTCCGCCTTGGCGTTGTCCGGGAGATTGCGGAAACGATTGGCAAACCGGGAAAAATCGAGGCCATTCGCGTTTGGCGTCGCGAACAGCATACATACCACGGCAATCGCCGCCATTACGGCGCGTTTTATGGTGAACATCATTTCCATTGATCCGAATGCGCGAGAATACTATCCCATCCCCAAATTGCAGCAATGAGGCGTCCCCACGTCTCGCGCATATTCTAATAGTCTTATCGGAGAGATGCAATAAAAATCAAGACGAAAAATGAAAGATGTTGGCGGACAGCCAGTTAAGCGTATAATTTCCAACGTGGACTTTAGAAGGCCGGTTTGCGTCCATTTGAGGAATTACAGTGACCGACCACTCTCCGAATGACCGGCTGCGACTCCTTGACGGCTTTCGTCGCAGACTGGAACTTGACAACGGCATGGGTGTGGAATATCTCTCCTTGGGGAAGGAGGAGGCTAAAAGGCTTGGAGAATGGATCGAATCCGCGCGACCGCCCGCCGCGCCCCCGAAAACAGCACGACCGCGACCGTCGGCGAAACCGGTGCCGGTCCCCGGGGGACGCCGAAGCGCTTCGCCCGCTCCCGCGCCCGCGATGAGACGGCCGGCGCCGGCGGAAAAATGGACCGGCTTCAGCCTGGTGCCTTTCGTCGAACCGGTCGACCGGCCGGACCGCCGGGCGGAATTGGCCGAACTCGAGAAGCAGGCCCATGGTTGCGAGGATTGCCGGCTCTGCGAAAAACGCACCAACGTCGCGTGGGGCGAGGGCGATCTGGCGGCGAAAGTGATGTTCGTGGGCGAGGCGCCGGGGCGCGACGAGGATGAGCAGGGGCGCCCGTTCGTCGGCAAGTCCGGCCGGCTGTTGACCGATATTATAGAAAAGGGCATGCGGATCGAACGCCGGTCCGTGTACATCGCCAACGTCGTCAAATGCCGGCCGCCCGGCAACCGCGAACCGCGCGAGGATGAGATCGCCGCCTGCCGCAAGTACCTGGACCGGCAAATCGCGGTGGTCGGCCCGAAAGTTTTGGTCGCCGTCGGCGGCGTGGCCGGTTGCGCCCTTCTCGGTCTGCCCCAGAAATCGTCGGGACTGCGCGGCAACTGGCGGGAATACGCGGGCATTCCGCTGCGGGTGATTTACCATCCCTCCTATCTTCTTCGCCAACGCGCGTATGAAAACGACCGCACCGAGGCCGACCGCGTCACCTGGGAGGACGTCAAGGAGGTGATGCGCAGAGCCGGGCGGGACGGGTGAAAAGCGCCATGGCATGTTGGCCAATCTCCATGAACGCCCATACCGGTTCCGGGAATCCCACTTTTGCGTTGCCCGGACTCCCGCCGTCATTATACTGGATAAGGTGTGCGGGGGTTGCCCGCGCCGGTTTTTTGCGGTGGAAAAAAACATAAGGAACTTCGATGCGGACGCTTGAGGCGCTGCGTGAGCGGGGAATTGTCGGCGACTTGTCGGATCCGGGGCTGGGCGATCTGTTCGAAAAGGAAATGGTGTCCTTTTACTGCGGGTACGATCCATCCTTCAAAAGCCTCCAGCTCGGCAATCTCTTTGCGATCGTCACCATGCGCCGGCTCCAAATGCTGGGGCACCGGCCGGTCGCCCTGGTCGGCGGCGCCACCGGGGCGATCGGCGATCCGTCGGGGCGCAACACCGAGCGCAGTCTTCTCGACGCCGACACGGTCGGGAAAAACGTGATCCGCATCCGCCGCCAGCTGGAAAAGTTCATCGATTTCACCCCGGGCGGCAACGGGGCGATCCTGGTCGACAACAACGACTGGCTCTCCAAGTTCAACCTCATCGCTTTCCTGCGCGATGTCGGCCGCCGTTTCCGGGTAAGCGAAATGCTGGCCCGCGAATCGGTGAGGCGGCGCATGGAGTTGGAGGACGGCGTGAGCTTCACCGAATTCACCTACCAGATACTGCAGGCATACGATTTTCTGCACCTGTTCCAGGATTTCGGCGTGAAATTGCAATGCGGCGGCGGAGACCAGTGGGGCAACATCACCGCCGGCATCGACCTGGTGCGGCGGGTCGAGGCCGCCCAGGTGTACGGCATGGTCATCCCGCTGGTCACCGATTCCCAAGGCCGCAAGTTCGGCAAGTCGCTGGACGGCGCCGTCTATCTCGATCCCGAAATAAGCAGCCCGTATCAGATGTATCAGTTCCTCATGAACGCCGAGGACGTCTGCGTCGTGGATTATCTCAAATATTACACTTTCCTGTCGCTGGCGGACATCTCCGCGCTCGCCCTCGAGGTGGCGGAGCGCCCGGAAAAGAGGGCGGCCCAGCGGCGCCTCGCCTCCGAGGTGGTTGAATTCGTGCACGGCCCCGAGGGGCTTCTGCTGGCGGAAAAGGCGACCGACATCTTTTTCGGGGCGGAGGTGGCGAACATTTCCGACGCCGACCTCGAGGCGATCTTCAGCGAGGTCCCGAAAGTCGACCTGGCGCGCGCCGCCCTCGAGACGGGGGTGAATGTCGTCGACCTTCTCGCGTCGACTCCCCTATGGAAAGGCAAGAACGACGTCCGCCGCTCCATCGAACAGCGCGGCTGCTATCTCAACAACCGCCCGGTCGAGGACGCCGGCATGACCGTGAACCAGTCGCACCTCGCCAGCGCCGGGGCGCTGGTGGCGCGGAAAGGGAAGAAGAATTACGCGGTGGTGAGGATTGTGTGAGGGGACTTTTAAAGGAAATCGGGCCAACCGCCGCCCGATTTCCCTTATGCGGAGGAATGGGCGCTTTCATGCCGCCATTCGACGACTCCCGTGAGCCCTCCGGCGAGGAGCTGCGTAAACGCGCGGCCGAACTCCGCGACCGGATCAACCGTGCCGACGACCTGTACTACAACCAGGCCGCGCCCGAACTCGCGGACGACCAATACGACGCGCTGGCGGCCGAACTGGCGCGGCTGGAGCGGGAACACCCGGACCTGGATTCGCCGGACAGCCCGACTCGCCGCGTCGGCGCGCCGATGCGGAAACGCTCCAGGAAGGAGGCGTTCCCGGCGCATCGTCACGCGGTTCCGATGCTGTCCGTCGCCAACACCTATTCGTCCGAGGAGATCCGGAAGTTCGTCGGGCGCGCCGAGGGAGCGTTGCGCGATGCGGGAGAGGCCGGCCGTCCCCGTTTCGTGGTCGAACTCAAGATTGACGGCGTCGCCCTGGCCGTTTTTTATCGCGACGGGGAGTTCCGGCTCGGGGCGACCCGGGGGGACGGAACGACCGGCGAGGACATCACCGGCAATCTCAAGGCGGTTCGCAAGCTTCCCAAGAAACTCGCTAGTTCCGTTCCCGGGGGCGACTTGGAGATCAGGGGGGAAATATTTCTCCCGGCGGCCGCTTTCGCCAAAATCGTGGAAGAACAGGAGGAAAGCGAGGCGGACCGGGTTTTCGCCAATCCCAGGAACGCGACGGCCGGCACGCTGAAACTGCTCGATCCGGCGATCGTCGCCGGGCGCGGCCTGGAATGCTTCTTTTACCAGCTCGTCGGCGCGGAAGATTTTGGGGTGCGCGGACAGGACGAAGCGTTGCGCAAGCTTGAGGAATGGGGGCTTCCCGTCAATCCGCTCAGGGGCGTTTTTGAAGACGCCGACGCGTTGCTGGCCTTTCGCGACGAGATGGACAGGAAGCGCCACGCCCTGCCTTACGGGACCGACGGGCTGGTGATAAAGGTCGATTCCTTTATCCATCAGGAAACGCTCGGCCTCGGTACGCGTTCGCCCAACTGGGCGGTGGCGTACAAGTTCCAGCCCGAACGCGCCGAAACGACGGTCGCGGACATCCGCGTGCAGGTGGGGAAGCTCGGGCGGCTGACCCCCGTCGCCGATCTCGATCCGGTGACGCTGTCCGGTTCGACCATCACCCACGCCAGCCTGCACAATGAAAGCTATATCGCGCAGCGCGACATCCGCGTACGCGACCGCGTGCTCGTCGAGAAGGCGGGGGAGATCATCCCGCAGATCGTCGAGACGGTGACCGCGAAGCGGACCGGAGGGGAGGCGGTCTTCAAAATGCCGTCCGCTTGCCCTTCCTGCGGGGTCGAATCGTCCACCACCGAGAACCGGGGTCCCGACGGCAGGACGGCGACCCTCCGCTTCTGCCTCAATCCGGATTGTCCGGCCAAGCAATTCGCGAAGATCGTGCATTTCGCCTCGCGCGACGCCATGGACATCGAGGGCATGGGGCCGTCGGTCGTCTCGTGGCTGCTGGACCGCCGCCTCGTGGAAAACGTCGCCGACATTTACGGATTGACCGCCGACGCGCTTATGCGGATTACCAAGGAGGGGCGCGAACTCGCCGCGGGCGGCGGCGGCGAACCGACGAAAATGGCGGAAAACCTGGTCGGCGCGATCGAGCGATCCAAGGGGCGGGGCTTGGCGAAACTGCTGTTCGCGCTGGCGATCCCCGACGTGGGCGAGACGGCGGCGCAGGTGCTGGCGCGGCGGTTTAAGACACTAGACGCGCTTCGCGCCGCGACGGAGAAGGAGATATCCGCCACCGCGATGGGGGAGTCCGTTTCCTACCGGACTCTCGGCGCGAGGGCGGCCGCCGAACTCGCCTCCCGTTTGCGGGAGGCGCCCGAAGCTGACGACGCGCTGGCAAGGGACGCCAACGGCCTCGCGGAGTATCTTTCGGGGCTGCGCATTCCCGGATTCGCGGAAAAGAAGTGCGAGGCGGTGGCGCGGGCGTACGGAACGCTGGCGCGCCTTCGCGCGGCCGGCGGCGACGAACTGGCGCTGGTGGAAATGGGCGCCGCGTCGGTGAAGCGCACGCTTGGCCCGGTCGCCGCGGCGTCATTGCGATCCTATCTCGGCGATTCGAAAAGCGCCGCTCTTCTCGAGCGGCTCGCGCGCGCGGGCGTACTCATGGAAGACGTATCCGGCGGCGGCGGCGCGCGGGGTAAGGTCTTCGTTCTTACCGGAACCCTTCCCGGCCTCGGCCGCGCGGAGGCGAAGCGGCTTATCGAATCCGGCGGCGGACTGGTCGCGGGGAGCGTGAGCCGAAAGGTGGATTACGTCGTCGCCGGCGACGAGCCCGGCGGCAAGCTCCGGAAGGCGCTCGATTTCGGCATCGAGATCATCGACGAGGCGAGGTTGCGGCGGCTTCTTGGCCCAAACTGAACATTATCGGTAACAACTGAAGTTTTGCAAAATGGCGATTAAACCGCCAATCGCCACTTTGCAAAAATCAAAAAGCATGCGCCGCAAGGGTTGTAATTTTTACAAATTGGGCATTCGGCGATTGGAACGCCCAATTTGCAAAAGTTCGGTAACAATTCATTGCGGCGCGACACAACCTTGACGGGGCGTCGTCGCGCGCGCGACAGTGGTGCGTCGCAGCGCTTTCATGCGCGATGCTTGTGCCGTTTTGCCATGATCGCCGTTTCGCCGCTTGAACGGCGGTTGCGTGAACTTCCCGGAGGAATACAGCCATGTGCCGATTCGCAATTCCCGCCTCCATAATCGCCTTGACCTCCAGCAGCCTGTGGGCGGCTATGTTCGGACCGTTTTCCGTTCCCGATTCCCTGCGGCCGACGCTTTACCCTACCCCCGGCCACAACGACAGGATGGCGGTGGTGGCGCCGCTTTCCACCGGGACGAGCATGGTCCTGTATCTCCCCCAACAGGGGGAACTGGTGATGGACGGCCGGGTGCTTGAAGCCATTGGCCGGCGGCTCGACCATTCGCGGGAGGTGCAGGTTTTCGACATCGGCGGCAGGCCGTGGTTCGGCACGGCGGCGGTGATGAACGGCAACGTCGTGTTCTACGACGGCTATACCCACCGGAACGGCTACATTTATCCGGTTGCCTTCTCCCTCGACCAGCCCGCGACGATTACGCCCGAGGTGCGGGACATTATCTCCAGGACAAGGCTGTTTCCCGATCTCCAGCATTCGCCGGCCGGCGCCCGGCTCGCCGACGCGTT
>JAISXA010000081.1 GCA_031270685.1 Planctomycetota bacterium | reverse complement strand
TACTACACCTTCAATGCAAAAATCCATTCCGCTTGCCATATGACCACCCTCCATAGAGATGGCAGTCATGGTATTCAACTTTAATCGAAATGTCAATTGTAAAGTTAGCGCTTATGGGGAGGGGGGGGGATGTAAAGAACGGCCCCGGCGCCCGCGCGGATGAAAGGACAGCTGTTTTCCCTACGCCACGCCCTCCGCGGCCGCGATCGGTGCGGCCGCCTCCCCGGTCGCCGGGAACGCCGTCGCCTCCGGCGTCTGCTCAAGCGCCAGCACGTTGTCCAACAGCGTCTGGTCGAGGCGGGCCTTGAGCTCGGAGGCGATGTCCGGGTTGTCGCGCAGGAATTCGCAGGCTTTGTCCCGCCCCTGCCCGATCCGCATGTCGCCGTAGGAGTACCAGCTCCCGGTCTTGGCCAGGACTTTCGCGTTTTCGGCGAGATCGACCAGTTCGCCCATGCGGTTGACGCCGTGATTGAACAACACCTCGAACTCGGCGACCCGGAACGGCGGTGCCATCTTGTTCTTCACCACCTTCACCTTGGTGTTGGAGCCGTACACCTCGTCGCCGCGCTTCAGCGGCAGCCCGCGCCGGATGTCGAGGCGCAGGGAGGCGTAAAACTTGAGCGCGTTGCCGCCGGAGGTGGTCTCCGGGTTGCCGAACATCACGCCTATCTTCATCCGTATCTGGTTGATGAAGATGATGCAGCAATTGGTTTTCCTGACGATGCCGGTGAGCTTGCGCAAGCCCTGGCTCATGAGCCTGGCCTGGAGGCCGACGTGGTTCTGGCCCATCTCGCCGTCGAGCTCGGCCTTGGGGGTGAGGGCGGCGACCGAATCGATGACGATGATGTCGACGGCGTTCGATTTGACGAGCATTTCGGCGATGTCGAGCGCCTGTTCGCCGCAGTCCGGCTGGCTGACCAGGAGGTTGTCCAGGTTGACGCCGAGTTTCTTCGCGTAGCCGGGATCCAGGGCGTGCTCGGCGTCGATGAAGGCGGCGGCGCCGCCGTCATTCTGCGCGCTGGCGACGCACTGGAGTGCGATCGTGGTTTTGCCCGAGGATTCGGGGCCGTAGAACTCGACGATCCGCCCTTTGGGAACGCCTCCCACGCCGATGGCGGCGTCAAGCGTCAGCGACCCGGTGGAAATGACGTCGCATTTCGCCACCTTGTCGGCGCCGAGGCGCATGATCGCCTCCGGACCGAACTTTTTCTCGATGTCGGCGAGCGCGTCCGCGAGATTCCTCCGCCTTTCGTCGATTTTCGCATCCTTCGCATCCTTCGCGGTCTTGTCAGTCCTGGCCTTGGCCATGCGAGCCTCCATTCTGCAGTGAATACGCCTGTCCACATGTCAAAGCGGGCGGTACAGGCCCACGACCTTGCCCGCTATGAAGAATTCCCGTTCCGGATCGACTTCAAACGGCTGGTAACGCTGATTCGCGGGCGCCAGCATCAGCCCCCCGCCCTCCAGCCACCGGAAGCGCTTGACCGTGGCGTCGCCGTCGATGACCGCCACGCCTATCTCCCCGCTGTCCACGCGGGGCTGATGCCTGACGATGGCGTAATCGCCTTCCCAGAATCCGGCGTCGATCATGGAATCGCCCCGGATCCTGAGCGCGTAATGCATGGACGGATCGTAGATCGCGTCCAGGTCGAGGAAGCCTTCGAGATTTTCCATCGCCTCGATCGGTGATCCGGCCGCCACCCGGCCGAGAATGCGGATGCCGCGCTCCGGAATGAGGTAGTCGGGTGCGATTTCGATGTTCCGCGCCTGCCCCGGCCGGCGGCCGACGTAGCCCTTCCTTTCCAGCGCGTCGATGTGGGCGTTGACCGCGTTGGTGGAGGCGAACCCGAAAGCCCGCGCAATTTCCCGCACGCTGGGAATCGCCCCGTCGTTCCTGAGCGCGTCAAGAATGAAAGCGAATATTTCGCGCTGTCTTGGGGTAAGATCCCGCATGGCGGCCGCATCCTTTTGCTGAACAAATGATCCATATCTATATTTGCGATGATACTGATCATAGGTTCACATGTCAACTATTTTTTTATTTTTTTGGAAGTTTCGCAAATTGGGCATTCAAACCGCCGAATGCCCAATTTGTAAAAATCCCGATCCTTGCGGCACAGGCGTTTCCGTTTTTGCAAAGCGGCGATTGGCGGTTTAATCGCCATTTTGCAAAACTTCAGTTTTTTTGAAAATATCCGCTCTTTGAAAGTCGACCGTTGGCAAAGGCGTCCGCAATCCTGTATACTGGGGTTTTTGCGCGCGCGGCCGCGCCGCGAACGGATATTCGGCGCCCGCCGCCGTAGCGGCGCGCGGCGGCGTCGCGCCCGCCCGGACAGCGGCGCTGTCGCGCACCTGCGCGGTTGCGGCGCCGGGAGCGGCGGCTTTTTCGCCGCGGCTAATGGCTGGCGATTTTAAAGTCCACGCTGGATGGATGGAAGCGCATGAGCGGCGATCCGGTCCGCGCGCCGGCGACGGGGCGCAAAATGCTCTGGTGGGCCATCCCCTGCCTCGCCTTCCTGGCGGGATGCGTTCAATGGAGCGAACGGGCGTCCGCCGCCAGGGGCGCGCCCGCCCGTCCCATTCCCAACCGCGCCGAAGCCGACGACGCCTTCCGGGCCGTGAACCGGGAGCGGATCCGTAGGGGTCTGCTCCCCCTCGTCCGGAGGCCCGATCTCGACGCGGTGGCGCAGCTGCACGCGCGCGATTTGGCCGCGATGGACCGCCTCAGCCACATCAGTTCCGACGGCAGGCAGCTCGAGCGGCGCCTAAGCGGACTCGATTGGGTGTGGGCGGGGGAAAATCTCGCGCGCAACAAGGGCTTCGACCACCCCGCCGCGGAAGCGGTGCGCGGCTGGCTCGAATCGCCCCGGCACCGGGAAAACATGTTCAGGCCGGATTTCAGCCAGGCCGGGGTCGCGGCGCTCTACGATCCGGCCGACGGGTTCACCTATCTGGTGCAGGTATTCATCATTCCGGCCGGGTGACGGCCGGGAAGAGGCATTGACGGGGACTGACGCGAATGTCCGAAGAACTGACCCTGGCGCTGGATTTTTCCGGCGAAACGCTCACCTTCGGCTTCGTGTCGGCGAGCGGCGCGACCTCGGGCGTGGCGCGCCTCGATCTGGCGGACTTTCTCGCCGGCGCCGAACCGCCCATGGACAAGCTGTCGGCGCTGCTGGCGGCGAAGGTGCGGGCCGCTCCCGGCGCGGTCGACCTCCTCGCCCTTTCCATGGGCTGCGATATTTCCGCCGACCGCAAGACGGTCCTGGATTATCCCGAGGCCATCTGGCTCAACGGGAACAATGTGGTTGATGCCCTCGCGGGCGCCCTCGGCAAGCGGGTGGCGATGGAGCGGCGCGCCGCGGCGTTCCTCTCCTTCGACCAGGCGTTCCTCGGCCTTCCCCGCGACGGCGTCCTCGTCGGCTGCTATGTGGACAGCGTCTACGACAACGCGATCTGGCATGGCGGCGGGATTCTTCGCGGGCGCTCGGGAGCGGCCGGCAATATCGGCCACCTGCCGGTCCACGGGCGCGAGGACAACTGCCATTGCGGCAAGGTCGGCTGCTGCGAGCTGTACGGCAGCGGCCGCCGCCTCCGGCACATGCACTCGCTCATCTTCTCCGACGTCCCCTTCGAGGAGCTTTTCGTCCACCACGGCGAACACCCCCTGCTGCGCGATTTCCTGCGTATGATGGCCTATCCCATCGCCGTCGAGGCCAATATCCTCGACCCCGACTTCATCGTCCTTGGCGGCCTGGTGCCGCGCATGCGGGATTTCCCCCGCGCGGAAATGGAGGAAGCGATCCGCGACCAGTGCCACTACCCGTCCCCGGCGCGGGAGTTCGCGCTGGTTTTCTCCTCGATCGGCGACGATGACCGGATTGTCGCCACCGCGCGCCATCTGCGCGGACAACCCGGATAGGCGGGCGACGACAAGGAGTCGACTTTTGAATGAAATCGGGCCAACCGCCGCCCGATTTCCTCCAAAGATGTTACTGTTTACGGATCAACGGGTTGATTTTTCGTCCTGTCGGGCGATACCGCCGACCATGCAATAATTCCCGACGTAAAATGGAACCCCAAGAAACTTTGGAGAGAATCAAACGGCGGTTCGTTTGATTTTCTCCAAAAGTCCACTAAAACCATCGTACCCCCCGCCGGCCGCCGTCGCAAGCCGTTTCCTTTTGGATGGCGCCGGCCTGGCGAGGTCGTCCAGCGGGGAATCGCCGGCCGCCGCCGGCGGCGCACTTCACCCCCCGTCATGATGCGCCGGCGGCGCGGATGGGCCGCCCCGGGCGTTCGCGGGGACCGCGTCCATGGTTGATTCCCGCGGACTTCCAGGCTTCCAGGCTGTGGCTA
>JAISXA010000006.1 GCA_031270685.1 Planctomycetota bacterium | reverse complement strand
TTATTGCAAGGTCGGCGGTATCGCCCGACAGGACGAAAAATCAACCCATTGGTCCGTAAGCAGTAACATCTTTGGAGGAAATCGGGCGGTGGTTGGCCCGATTTTCTCCAAAAGTCCACTTTCCAATCCTTTATTCTTCCTCCGCGTCGTTTTCGGGTACGGCCGTTTCCGCGAATTCGCGCCAGACGTATTTATTGAACTGTAGGGAGCCCCAGCAACGGCGTCGGAACCGCCGTTTTCGCGCCGGTGACGGCGAGAAACCGTTCAAGCATTACGGCGGCGCACCCGGGCAGGTCGCGGCCGGGATTCATGAAGCCGCCGGCGGAAAGGTTGTGCCCGCCGCCGCGTCCCGCCCCGCGGATCGTTTTCAGCAGCACCCGGGTCGCGTCCTCCTGCGGCGGCTTGGCCCGGAGGGACAGGTACAGCCTGCCGCCGTGGGCTCCGTGGGCGAGGGCGTAGCGGACGTCCCGCGCCTTGATGAACTCGTCGGAGACGAGCGATATCATGTCCGGGGAGGTGATGGCGCCGCAGTCGGCGACTAGACTGTGGCCGTAAATGACCGCGTGCCGCAGGGCGTCGTCGAGGAAGCGGAAATGCTCCCGCCCGAGCGGGGGGGAAATGATCTCCGCCGCCAGCGGAAGGTCGGCGAGGGGCAGCAGCCTGGTGTAGGCCAGGATATCCGGCATCCGCGCGTCGCGCATGAGGTTGGCGGTGTCGGTTTTGACGCCGAGAAACAGGGCGGTCGCCAGGCGGGCGTCGGGGACGATCTCCGCCGCCTCCAGATAGCCGAGGGCGAGGGTCGAACTCGACCCCACGTCCAGCCGGATGTCGGCGTAAAACGGCTGGCCGGTGACGGGATCGGAATTGAAGCGCACTGAATCCGCCCCGAGCCGGTGGTGGTCCACCACCGCCAGGGTCCGCACCGACGGCGGCAGCGACTGGTTCTTGGCGCCGGGCTGCGTGTCCAGGAACATGGCGCCGCGATATTCCGTCAGATTGGGGATATCCTCGAACCGCGTCAGTTCGATGCTTAGCGCTTTGACCAGCGCCTTGTTTTCCGGCCTGCCCATGCCGCCGCCATGGGCGATGATCGCGGATACGCCCCATGAGCCGGCGAGAACCTGGAACGCGAGGGCGCTCGCCAACGCGTCCGGATCCGGATAGTCGTGGACGGCAAGCAGAACGGAACGGCCGTCGTTGCCGAGCGACGAGCGGAGCGAGCCCAGTTGCGTCGAACTCACCAACCGTTTAGGGGAAGGCGTTTCGGCAGCCTTGTCCATGGTTCGTCTTTCCAAAAAAGAGCGCCTTGAGCCGACTATGGTAACAGGCGGAGGCGCGCGCGGCAACGGGGAACCGAACTATTGCCGATCGGGCATTCAAACCGCCGAATGCCCGATTGGCAATAATCACGACCCTTTTGAAACGAATGCGGTTGAAGCTTTAAAGGAAACCGGGCGGCGGTTGGCCCGATTTCCTTTCATGAATTACGCTTCCGTTGACCGGGAATATCCGGTATAAAGGGGTTGACGGTTCAACCGCCGCTCCTCAGAACACTCCGTTATTCTGGAACATGACGCGTTTAAAAAATGTTTTAACAAGCGGAACGAATTCGTTGGGGGATGGAGGCGATGGAATTTTCCCGCCGATTGATCATGGCTGGTGGACGATAACCGGACCAATCTTCTGACCGGGAAAAAAGCGTTGTCGGAAGACTATTACGGTATTGACCGTTCCCTCCGTCGGGAAAATGCTGGAAGCGCTGGAATGGCGCCGGAAGAATTTCCTTTTGTCGTCCCCGCTTCCGGCGTATAATCCGACCGCTTAGCCGGCAGCCATGGCGACGCGTCCCTTCACTTCTTTTCCCGGGAGGAACCGCTATGTACGAAAATCTGCGTGGCCGCGTCAGCCGCATCATCAGCGCGGGGATTTCCAGCGTCATCGGCTCGGTCGAGGGCCTGGGGCCGGAAGCGGTCATGGAGGAGGCGATCCAGGAGGTGAACGAGGCGGCCGGGGAGGTGCGCGCGGAGCTTGGCAGGACCCTTGCCGCGAAGCATCTGGCGAACAAGCGCCTGACCGAGAAAAACGCGCTTCACGCCGAACTCGACGACAAGATCGGGGTAGCGGTGAGGGAAAAGCGCGACGACCTCGCCGAAGCCGGAATCGCCCAGCAACTCGACATCGAGGCGCAGTTGCCGGTGTTGCGCGAGACGGTCGGGGAGCTTTCCCGCAAGGAGCAAGAACTCGAGTCCTACGTCGCCGCGCTTGGCGCGAAGAAGCGGGAAATGCAGGAGGAGCTGTCGGAATTCAGAAAAGCGAAAAGCGCGACGGAGGGCGTCGCCGGACGGACGGACGCCCCCGATGCGGCGAACAAGGCGGATCTGGGCGCCGTGGACAGGAAGGTCTCCCGCGCGTCATCGGCGTTCGAGCGCATTATGGGGAGGGAAACCGGCCTGCCCGCCGCCGCCGGGACCTCCCTTTCCGAAAAGGCCAAGCTGGTCGAACTTGACCAGCTCAACCGCGACAACCGCATCCGGGAACGGCTGTTCGCGATCAAGGCGTCCAACCCCGGCGAGTGATCGCGTCCCGGTGAAAACTTCGACCGGAGGATCAATCCCATGGCGAATTTTCTTCTCGTGACCGAAAACCTCGCCTTCTGCGTCGCCCTGTTCCTGTTGTTCGCCCTGTTCGTCATGGAGCTGCTCAGCCTGCTGTTCGGCGCGGAACTTTCCGGCGCCCTCGGCGACGCGGACCTCCCCGGCATGGATGTCGACCTCGACGTCGATCCGGGGGCGCTGGCGAATTTCGACGCCTTCGCCAGATTCCTCCTTTGGCTCCGGATCGGCAAGATACCCCTGATGGTCGCGCTGGTGCTGTTCCTGGCCGCTTTCGCGCTGGGCGGGTTGCTCCTGCAGGGGTTTTTTCTGTATTTCGCCGGTTTTCTCCTGCCATGGTACATATCCGTGCCGGCGGCCGGCGCGCTGACCCTGCCCGTTGTCAGGACGCTCGGACCGTTGATCGGCCGGATCATGCCGAAGGACCAAACCGACGCCATCGCCAGGGAGGAGCTGGTCGGCCTGATCGCGTCCATCGTGCTCGGGGTGTCCGCGAAGGGCTCGCCGGCGCAGGCGAAAGTCAAGGACCGCCACGGCACCACGCATTACGTCATGGTCGAACCCGACATCGACGGTCAGTCCTTCGCCGCCGGTAAATCCGTGCTGCTGGTGCGTTCCGACGGGGTTCGTTTTTTCGCCATCGCCGATTCGGGAACCGACGGCCTGTAACCGGAGTTTCACAACCGGCCGCTTACCCGGCTTCGCGCGGTCGCGGCGCTACGAATGCCGATTTTTCCCCGCTTTCGCGCCGCACGCAGTGTATTTTTACGTCCGCCTCTTGCATGAAGGGAATGCCATGCCGTCGAACCTCTCGTTCATCGCGCTTTTCGTGGTGGTCTTCCTGGCGGCGCTGTTCGTCATCGCCTTCATCTGCGTCAGGCTGTACAAGCGTTCGTCGAAGGAGATTTCGTTCGTCCGCACCGGCTTCGGCGGACAGAAGGTGATCATGAATGGCGGCGCGCTCTGCATACCCATCCTCCAGGAAATCATCCTGGTGAACATGAACACCCTCCGGCTGCCGGTGAACCGCGCCAACGACCAGGCGCTCATCACCCGCGACCGCATGCGCGTCGACGTGGTGGCGGAATTCTATGTCCGGGTACAGCCCGCCGCGGAGGCCATCGCCAACGCCGCCCAGACCCTGGGCAACAAGACCATGCGCCCGGAAGAGCTCAAAACCCTGGTCGAAGGCAAATTCGTCGACGCGCTCCGGTCGGTGGCGGCGGAGATGAGCATGGTCGAGCTTCATGAAAAACGCGTCGACTTCGTGCAGAAGGTGCAGCAGGTCGTCACCGAGGATCTGCTGAAGAACGGCCTGGAACTGGAGTCGGTGTCCCTCACCGGCCTCGACCAGACCAGCAAGGAATTCTTCAACCCCAACAACGCGTTCGACGCCGAGGGCCTGACCCGGCTGACCGAGGAGATCGAGCTCCGCAAGAAGATCCGCAACGACATCGAGCAGGAAACGGCGGTGCAGATCAAGAACAAGAACCTCGAGGCGGCGAAGCAGATTCTTGAGATCAACCGCGAGGAGGAATACGCGCGCCTCAAGCAGGAGAAGGAGATCGCCATCCGCAAGGCGGAGCAGAACGCCGACATTCTCAAGGAACAGGCCGCCAAGCAGCGCGACGCGGAACAGTCCAGGATCGTCGCGGAACAGCAGGTCCAGCAGTCCCGCATCGCGGCCGAACGCGCCGTCGGGGAGGAGCGTATCGAAAAGGAACGGGTGATCGAAACGCAGAACATCGAACGCCTGAAATCCATCGAACTCGCGAACCAGGAGCGCGCCATTGCCATCGCCGAAAAGTCCAAGGAGGAATCCCTGGCCAGGGCGGAGGCGGACGCCGCGCGCGCCACCGCGGTCGCGGCCGAGGAAAAGGTCGCCACGGCCAAGGAGAGGGAGATCGCCGAACGCCTGAAGCAGATCGAACTCATCGACGCGGCGAAGCGCGCCGAGCGGGAAGCCATCGCCGTCAAGGTCGCGGCCGAGGCGGAGAAGGTTGCCGCCGTCGACAAGGCCCTCGCCATGCGCGAAGAGGCTCAGGGCGTGGGGGACAAGCTGCGCATCACCGCCGAAGCCGAGGCCGAGGCGGAAAAGCTCCGCGCCGCCGCCGCCGAGATCCGCTACCGCGTCGAGGCCGAAGGCCAACAGGCGATCAACATCGCCGCCAACACCCTTTCCCCGGAACAGATCGCCATGCAGGTGCGGATGAAGGTGATCCAGCACCTCGAATCCATCATCGCCGCCAGCGTCAAGCCGATGGAAAGAATCGACGGCATCAAGATCATCCAGGTCGGCGGCCTGCCCGGCGGCCGGGGCGCGGCCGGTTCCGCCGGCGACGCCTCGCCCTCCTCCGAAGGTGGGAGTCTCGCCGAACAGGTGGTCGACAGCGCGCTCAAATACCGCGCCCAGGCCCCGCTCCTCGACTCGCTGTTGAAGGAAATCGGCCTCGAAAGCGGCGGCGGCCTTGGACCGTTGTTCAAGGGGGAAAAAGGGGGTGAATGACCCCGCCCGCTGGACAACGCGCTTGCGCAATCCGCCAAAACGCGTATCATGTTCGGCATAATCGCTTCTCCGATGGAATCGTGATTCCCCGCGCCTTGGGCGGCGGGGAACGCTTCAGGGACACCGCCATGGAACGGTACGCCCCGGTTTCGCAATTTAAAGACGCAAACGGCAAGCGCCTCACTCCCCCCCCGGTCGATTCAACGCATTTGGCATCCCGGGCGGCATGGACGCCCGGGATTCAGGTTCGGAAAATGGAGGATTCGACGATGCGGAAACTATTGGCTTCATTCGTGGCGACGGTTCTGTTGGCCGCGGCCGTGGCGCTTTCGGCCGGCGCCGGCGAGAAGAAGTACAAGATCGCCGTGGTTCCGAAGGACAGCACCAACGCCTGGTTCGTGCACATGGAAAAGGGCGTCAGGAAATACGCCAACGATACCGGCCACAACGCCTTCCAGAAAGGCCCGGCCAAGACGGACGCGGCCCAGCAGGTGCAGGTGATCCAGGATCTCATTTCCCAGGATATCGACGCGCTGTGCGTGGTTCCGGTCGATCCGGCCGCCCTCGAGCCGGTGCTGGCCGAAGCCATGGAAAAGAAAATCGTGGTCATTTGCCACGAGGGGTCGCCGGTTGAAAACTGCGACTACGACCTCGAAGCCTTCAATAACGCCGACTACGGCGCCTTCATCATGGACAACCTCGCCAAGGCGATGGGCGAAAAGGGCGTCTACACCACCATGGTCGCCCACGTCACCAACGCCTCCCACAACGAATGGGCGGACGGCGCGGTGGCCAGGGCAAAGGCCGCCTATCCCAACCTGACGCTTCTCGCGGCCGAACCCAGGGTCGAGTCGGAGGACAACTCCGAACGGTCGTATGAAAAGGCCAAGGAGCTGTTCAAAAAATACCCCGAGCTTAAAGGCATCGTCGGCACCTCCTCCAAGGACGCGCCCGGCGTGGCCAGGGCGATCGAGGAACTGGGCCTCAAGGACAAGGTGTTCGTCTCCGGCACCGGCATGCCTAACGAAAGCCGCCGCTTTGTGAAGGACGGTACCCTTTCGTACATAACCCTGTGGGATTCCTCCCTCGCCGGCGCCGCCATGTGCGCCCTCGCGGTGGACGTATTGAACGGCGTCAAGATCGTCGACGGCCTCGACCTCGGCGTCGAAGGCTACCACAAGCTCATGTTCGCCCCCGGCAGCGACAAGGTCCTGCTCGGCAGCGGCTGGATCGTCATCGACGCCAAGACCATCGACGACTACGATTTCTAACTGAACTTTTGCAAATTGGGCATTCAAACCGCCGAATTCCCAATTTGTAAAAATCACAACCCTTGCGGCGCAGGTGATTTTGATTTTCGCAAAGTGGCGATTGGCGGTTTAATCGCCATTTTGCAAAACTTCAGTTTTTAAGATCAATTCGCGCCGCTTTGGCGCTCGGGGATTCGCCGGGCGGCGTTCCGGAGAGTGCGTCTTTTGCAAAAGCATTCCCCCGGACGCCGCGCCGGCGAGGTCTTCCGGCAAGGTTTGACGTTGCGGCGTCGCATCGCCCGGGGGCGGTTCGGATGACGGAAAACATTCTTGAGGCAAGGGACGTCAGGAAATCCTTCGGCGGCGTCAAGGCGCTGAAGGGCGTGTCGATGTCCATCAGGAAGGGTGAAATACATTGCCTGGCCGGCGAAAACGGCTGCGGCAAATCCACCCTGATCAAGATCGTCTCCGGCTTCTACGAACCCGACGCCGGGGAAATTACGATCAACGGCACGACCTACGACCGGATAACCACCGCCCAGGCCATCCGCGAGGGCGTTCAAGTCATATATCAGGATTTATCGGTCTTCCCCAATCTGACGGTTATGGAGAACCTGGCCATCAACCACCAACTCATGGCCGGGGGGACGCTGGTGAATTGGTCGGGAATCCGCCGCACCGCCGAGGCGGCGGCGGCGTTGACCGGCCTCTCCGTGGACATGACCGAACTGGTGGAAAATCTTTCCCTGGCGGACAAGCAGCTGATCGCCATCAGCCGGGCCCTCCTCTCCAACGCCAAACTGATCATCATGGACGAACCGACCACCGCCCTGGCCAAAAAAGAGGTGTCCAGGCTGTTCGGGATCATCAAGCGCCTGCAGGCCGCAGGCATTTCCATCCTTTTCGTTTCGCACAAACTTGACGAGGTATTCGAGATCTCGGAGCGCTTCACCATCTTCAGGAGCGGGGAAAACGTCGTCACCGGCGATACCGGCGGCCTGGACGACCGCAAGTTCGCGTATTACATGACCGGCCGCGAATTCGCCGAGGAACGCTTCGCCGCCGGGGCCGTCCCGGGCGAACCCGTGCTCGAAACCCGCGCCCTGACCCTGGAAAACGGCTTTTACGACGTGTCCCTGACGCTACGCAAGGGCGAGATACTCGGCATCACCGGCCTGCTCGGTTCCGGGCGGTCGGAGCTGGCGAAAGCGCTGGTCGGGTACGTTCCCGCGGACTCCGGGCAGATCCTCCTGAACGGACTGCCGGTGCGCATCGCGTCGGTGGTGGACGCGGTGCGGCACGGGGTGGCGTGCGTTCCCGAAGACAGGTTGACGGAAGGCCTTTTCCTCATCCAGTCCATTCTCGACAATATCGCCGTATCCAGATGGGACGCGCTGTCCAACCGCTTCGGCGTCATCCGCCGCCGCGAGGTCGAGCGGGAGGCGGCGGCATGGATCCGGTCGCTCTCGGTGGCGACCAGGGACCCGTTGCTGCCGGTGCAGACGCTGTCCGGCGGCAACCAGCAGAAGGTGGTGCTGGCGCGGTGGCTTGCCAACGACCTCAAGGCGCTGATCCTCAACGGCCCGACCGTCGGAGTGGATATCGGCGCCAAATACGACATCCACCGCATCATCCGCGGCCTCGCCGGGCGCGGCCTGGCGGTGTTGGTGATTTCGGACGACCTTCCGGAGGTCATGTCCCTTTGCAATCGCGTGCTGGTCATGCGCAGCGGCCGCCTCGCCGGCGAGTTGGCGGTCAAGGATTCCACAACCGAGGAATTGGCCGAATTGTCGATGCGGGAGTGATCCGGACCGGGTTACGCTTCCGGCGGGCGGGATAATTTCAAGGCGGCGATTCATGCCGGAGCCGCGCTCATGCCCGGACCCGGTAATTTGGAGGAGCCGATGCGTTTCAAGCGCCATCTGCGCCGGAGCGAACCGTATATATTCGCGGCGCTGTTGTTGTTGTGCCTTGCCGTCGAGTTGCGAAGCGGGCAGTTTTTCACCGGCAACAACATCGTCGATCTGGCGCGGTCGCTGACCGTGCCGGCGATATTCTGCATCGGCGAAATGCTGGTGCTCATTTCCGGGGGAGTGGACGTCTCCTTCCCCGCCATCGCTTCGCTGTCCATGTACGTGGTGTCGCGCTACCTGGACGATTACCAGGGGACGGTGGCGCTCAACCTGTTCGTGGGCGCGGTCCTCGGGCTGGTCATGGGCGGCTTGAACGGGTTCCTGGTGGCGCGCTTCCGCTTCCCCGCCATGCTCGTGACCCTGGGCACCACCAGCGTTTTCTCGGGCATCCTGTTCGGGGCGCTGGGCGCGCGGGAGTATCCGGTGCCGCCCCCCATGTACGATCTCGGCAAGGCCAAACTGTTTTCGGCGCACAACCCGGTTTCAGGACTCAGTTCCGACATGCCGGTCAGCATCCTGCTCCTGGCGCTGCTTCTCGCCGCCACCTGGTTCCTGCTCAACCGGACCCTGACCGGGCGGGGCATCTACGCCATCGGCGGCGACCCGGTAGCGGCGGAACGCGCCGGGTTCAACCTGTTCCGCATCCAGATGTTCATCTACTGCTTCTCCGGGGCTTTGGCCGGATTGACCGGGGTGATCCGCGGTTCCATGATGCTCAATTGCCATCCCACCAACCTGAACGGAATGGAAATGACCTGCATCGCCGCCTGCGTTCTCGGGGGGGCGAGCATCACCGGCGGCAAGGGCACGCTGTTCGGGGTCATGCTCGGCATCACCCTGATGACGGTCATGGCGAACAGCCTCATTCTCATCGGCGTTCCCACCTATTGGCAAAGGGTTTTCACCGGCGCGATCATCCTTGTCGGCACCGGCGTCTCCGCTTACCAGGCGTTGCGCGGCCGCCGCAAGCCGGGCGCGGTCGCCAGGAGGGCGGGCCATGCCTGAAACGCTTTCCGAACCTGTCCGCCGCCCCGGTTTTTTCGGCCGCGACAAGAATTTCACCCGGCTGCTGGCGATTTTCGTCCTCGTGTTCATCGGCTGCGCGATCCTGAAGCCGGATCTGTTCCTCAAGGCTTCCAACTTCCAGTCGATGGCGAAACAATTTCCGGAGTTCGGGTTGCTTTCCATCGGCGTGGCGCTGACCATGCTCACCGGCGGCATCGACCTGTCGGTGGTGAACATCGGCAATCTCGCGGCGGTTCTGGCGGCCAGGGTCATGATCTCCTTCGCGCCGAAAGGCTCCTCGCCGGAACAGACGCTGACGGTCGTCGTCGCCGCCATGGTTCTGGCGTTGTTCGTCGGCGCGTTGTGCGGCGCGGTAAACGGCCTGTTGGTCTCGAAGATAGGCATCCCGGCGATTCTGGCGACGCTGGGCACGCAGCAGCTTTTCATGGGGCTGGCCATCGTCGTCACCAGCGGACGCCCGATCAGCGGGTTGCCCATGATCTATGCCAGATACGGCAACCGCAATATCTTCGGGGCGGTGCCGGTCGTGTTGGCGGTGTTCGCGGTCTCCGCCCTGATCGTGGGCGTGCTGCTGTCGCGGACCAGGTTCGGGGCGAAGCTGTACATGCTCGGTTCCAACGCCACCGCCGCGCGTTTCGCCGGCATCAACGTCGATCGCTTGTATGTCCTGGCTTATATGTTGAGCGGCCTTTTGGCCGCGGTGGCCGGTTTGATCATGATGGCCAGATCGAATTCGGCCAAAGCCGACTACGGCATCAGCTATACGATGCAAAGCATTCTCATCGCCGTTCTGGGCGGAGTCAGCCCGAACGGTGGCAGGGGAAATGTGCAGGGGGTGGTGGCGGCGGTATTGATCCTGCAGTTGTTGAGCAGCGTCCTCAACATGTTCGAAAACATCTCCAACTTCTACCGCGACATCCTGTGGGGAATCGTGATGATAGGGGTGCTGATCATCAATTATCTCATCAACGTCCGCGACCTCCGCAGGCAAAGCCAATGATGGGAGAATGCCCGATTTCCTTCAAAAGTCCACATGCAGACACCAAGAAAAATTTCAGCTTTAATAAAAAAAGGCTTGACATCGTCGCCAGATTATATTACCATCCCGATAGTAATAATATTATTTTGGTCTTTGCAACGCCCGCGGGCGTGTTGACGCCAGCGCCCCGATTTTGAGAGCCGCGAAAAAACACCGACGGGAGGGAATTGATTAGCGCAGACATGGCGGGACGGTGCCTTTCCTGTCCAAAGCCATTTTGCGGAACACCCAAAAAACGGTAAATCCCGCTGATCAGTAAAGACTGAAGGCCGGAGACATAGCTTGCATGTCTTCGGCCTCTTTTTTTTGTCCGTGGATAAAGCGAGGACCGCCATGAACGAACGAATCGAACGCCTGCGGAAAAGACTTTTTGACCAAAGTCCCAGGATTTGCTCGGAGCGGTGCCAGATATTCACCGAATCCATCAAGAAAAACGCGCAGAAACCGATCGCCGTCCGACGCGCCCTCGCCTTCCACGATGTTCTCGACCGGATGACCATCCGCGTCGAGGAAGGCGAGCTGATCGTCGGCAACCAGGCCAAGTGGCCGAAGGCCGCGCCCATCTACCCCGAATATTCCACCGACTGGATACTCGCCGAACTGGACGGCAAGCCTTTCCGCCCGGAAGACCGTCCCGGCGACAAGTTCTTCATCGACGCCGAAACGGAGCGGGATATACGCGATTGCCTGCCGTATTGGGAGGATAAGACCCTCATCGGGCATCTCAGAGCATCCCTCCCGCAAGAAATCCTCGACGCCTGGGCCGGCGGCATCATCGACGAGACATGGGTGGTGGGGGCCGGCCTGGGCAACGAGATTCCCGATTACGACCTTGTGGTAAACAAGGGGTTGCGGAGCGTCAGGGAACGGGCCTTGGCGCGCCGGGCCGGAATCGACCCCAAGGAGCCGGACGGGGTGAAGAAAATCTTCTTTCTGGACGGCGTCGTCACCGGCATCGACGCGGTGGTGAATTTTTCCCGCCGCATAGCGGTCGAATGCGCCAAGAAGGCGGCCAGGGCGAAAGATCCGGGGTTCAGGCGGGAACTGTCCGAACTGGCCGACATCTGCCGCCGCGTTCCGTTCGAACCGGCCCGGACCTTCCACGAGGCGGTGCAGTCGATATATCTCATTCTTCTGGCCGTCCACCTGGAATCGAACGGTCACGCCATATCCCTAGGGCGGTTCGATCAGTACCTCAACCCCTTTTACGAACGCGATGTCGCGAACGGGACACTCGCCCGCGACCAGGCGCTGGAGATAATCGAATGTTTTTTCATCAAGTGCAATGAGTTGAACAAGCTCCGCTCTTGGCCGGATTCCGAGTTTTTCCTCGGCTACCAGATGTTCATCAACCTGGCGGTAGGCGGGCAGACCCGCGACGGCGGAAACGCCGTCAACGAAACATCGCGCCTCTGCGTTCAAGCCTGCGCCGAACTGAAGCTGGTCACGCCCTCGGTGTCGGTGAAATGGTTCGAAGGTACGCCCGACGACTTCATGCTGGAGGCGCTGGATGCCTGCATCGTCCATCAGGGAGGCATGCCCGCATTCTACAACGATCCCGCCTTCATCCGTACGCTTAGGGACATGGGCGTCGCGGAGGAGGATCTGGTCGATTGGGCGCCGGACGGTTGCATCGAGGCGTCCATACCGGGCAAATGGGATTTCGCCGCCAAGGGGCCGTGGCTGAATGTCGAGAAGGTGCTGGAAATAACCCTCAACAACGGCGCCGATCCCCGCACCGGAATTCTCTATAAACCGACCGCCAGGGACGTGGCGACGGCCTCCTCCACCCGCGAAATACTGGAGGAATACAAGGGGCAGTTGGCCTATTTCATGGATTTGCAGGTCGTCACCGAGCATGCCAACGACTATGTGCATTGCCTGTACGACATCAACCCTTTCCGTTCGGCGCTGGTTGAAGACTGCATTGGGCGCTGCCTGGACTTGGTGGAAGGCGGGGCGCTCTATTCGGCCGACGGCGGACCGACCGCCGGCACGATCAGCGCCGGCGACGCCCTGGCGGCGATAGAGTATGCCGTGTTCGAGAAGAAGATACTGACCCTGCCCCAGCTTTTGCACGCCTGCCGCGGCAATTTCGGCGACCTGGCGACCAGTCCCAGCGGACCCGAGATTCGGGCGTTGCTGCGGAACAAGGCGCCCAAATTCGGCAACGACGACGACGCGGCGGACGCCTGGGTGCTGGAAATAGAGAATTATATCGGTTCGCGCTACCGGCACGCCTACAAAAGCAGCAAATACGGCAAGGGGCCGGTTCCGTGCTGTTTCTCTTACAGCCAGACGCCGGTGTCCGGCAACGTCGCCTTCGGCCGTTCGATCGGGGCGACTCCGGACGGACGCGGCGACGGCGATCCGGTCAACAACGGCATCTCGCCCGCCAACGGTTCCGAACGCACCGGCGCCACCGCCGCCTGCAACTCGGTCGGAAAGCTGCCGAGCATCTATTTCCAGAAAGGCGCTATTTTCAACATGCGGCTGACCAGGAGCGCCGTCGCCACTCGCGGGCAGCGGAAGCGGGTGGTGGACATGGTGAAGACGCTCTTCGGACAATACGCCCAGCACATCCAGTTCAACGTGGTCGACAACGCGGTGTATCGGGACGCGATGGAGCATCCGGAGAAATACGCCGATCTCATGGTGCGCGTTTCCGGGTACAGCGCCCTGTTCACCGCCCTGGCCCCGGATTGCCAGGTCGACGTCCTGAACCGCCTGGAGATGGATGTATAGGGCGCGAAAACAAGCCGTTTGCGCCCTGAAACGGCGATCCCCCGGCCGCGCGCGACGAGGAAGGGGTTGGGAAGACGGAGGCGGCCATGCCGGGGCCGGAACCGCTCAAGGCCATGGTCTTCAACATCGAACGCTGCTCCGGCGAGGATGGACCGGGAATCCGGACGGTGGCGTTTCTCAAGGGATGCGGATTGCGGTGCCAATGGTGCGCCAATCCGGAATCCCAAAACGGGAAACCGGAGATTCTCCACAAAGGGACGGCTTGCGCCGACTGCGGCAGGTGCCGGGAACATTGCCCGAAAAGCCTGATCCGCAGGACCCCGGACGGGTGGATCGCCGGCGACGGCCGGGAATGCTCGTTGTGCCGATCCTGCGTCGATGCCTGCTATTACGGGGCGCGCGTTCTTTTGGGCGAGGAATACACGGTGGAGGAGCTCTGGCGGGAGACGGCGAAAGACATCGCCTATTACCGCCAGTCCGGCGGCGGCGTCACCTTCAGCGGCGGCGAACCGCTTCTCCAGGCGGATTTTGTCGCGGAATTCGGGCGCCGCTGCCGCGAGTCCGGAATCACGCTGTGGATTGAAACCTGCGGACAGGTCCCGGGGAGTGAATTGGCGAAGGCGGCCGCGGTTGCGGACGGGATTTATTACGACTTCAAGCATGTCGATCCGGAAAGGCACCGGGAGTTGACGGGCGTCGACAACCTGCTCATCGTGGACAACCTCCGCTGGCTGAACGCCAATTACCAGGGCATGCTGTCCGTGCGCTATCCGTACGTCCCGGGGAAAAACGATTCGGCGGAGGCGGTCGAGGGGTTCGTCGCATTCGCCGCGGAATTGAAAAACGCGCGTGAAATATGCTTCCTCCCCTATCACCGCCTGGGATTGGACAAGTACCGGGGATTGGGGCGGAAATACGCGCTGGCTGGAACCGAACCGCTGAACAAGGGCGACCTGGCGCATCTGCTGCGCCACCAGAAACGCCTGGCGATACCGATAAGGATTTGACGCGATGACGGAATCCACGACGGCGACGGACTTTTCCGCGGAACCGCCGGCTCCGGCGTACCTGTTGGAAATGAGCGGCATAAACAAGACCTTCGACGGGATCAGGGTGCTTGAAAACGCCCGGTTGCGGGTCAGGCGCGGCGAAGCGCACGCCCTCTTGGGGGAGAACGGCGCGGGTAAGTCCACCTTGGTCAAGATACTCGCCGGCGCCTATCGCCGGGAGGGCGGCGCGATGCTTATCGACGGCAAGCCGTCCCGTTACCAGTCGCCCCGGGAGGCGCTGGCGGCGGGAATAAGCGTCATCTACCAGGAATTCAGCCTGGTCCCGCACCTCCCGATATACGAAAACATTTTTCTCGGCAAGGAGTACGGCGGGCGCTTCCGGGTGGACAAGAGGCGGGCCGCCCGGGAGGCGGCGGGGTATATGCGGATGCTGGGGCTGGATCTTTCTCCGGAGACGCCGGTTTGCGAACTGAGCGTGGCGCAGAAGCAACTGGTGGAAATCGCCAAGGCTGTTTCCAACCGCGTCAGGATATTGGCGCTGGACGAGCCGACCGCGGCCATCACCGACAAGGAAACGCGCCTGCTCTTCGACATCATCCGCGATCTGAAACGCCGGGGCCTGGGGATTGTCTATATCTCGCACCGGCTGCCGGAGCTGTTCGAGATAGCCGACCGCTGCACCGTCATGCGCGACGGCGCCTTCGTCGGCGAAGTCGACATGAAGGACGTCGACGAGGGTGATCTCACCCGGATGATGGTGGGGAGGGAGGTCGCCGCCGGAAAATCCCGGCGGCGCGCCGCCGTCCGTCCCGAAATCGTTCTGGAAGTGAGAAACCTCGGCCATGGCGACAAACTGCGGGACATCAACCTGGCTTTGCGCAAGGGCGAGATTCTGGGGCTGGCCGGCCTGGTCGGCTCCGGCCGCACCGAGTTGGCCAGGTGCGTCATCGGCGACTGCCGCTTCGGGACGGGCGAGGTTGTTTTCAACGGCCGGACGCTGGCCGGCGGCGTCCCGGAAAGCGTCGAACTGGGGATGGCGTACCTGGGCGAGGACCGCAAGGAGTCCGGCCTCGCGCTCGCCCATTCGCTGGCGGAAAACATCACCCTTCCCAGCCTGCGGCAATTCGGCCGGGGGATCCTGAATCGCCGCCGCATGCTGGGGGCGTGCCGGGAATACATCGGTAGGCTGCGCATCCGCCCGGACGATCCCCGCGTCGCGGCCAGGAGCCTTTCCGGCGGCAACCAGCAGAAGGCGGTGATCGCCAAATGGCTGTGCTTCAAGGCGAAGGTCTATATTTTCGACGAACCGACCCGCGGCATCGACGTCGGGGCGCGAGACGACATTTACCGCATCATGGAAAGCCTGGTCGAAGAGGGCGCCTCGATACTCATGATCTCCTCCGACCTGACCGAACTCATCAAAATGAGCGACCGCATCGCGGTCATGAACCGGGGGCGACTTGCCGCGATCCTGGAGAACGACGGCCGGCTGACCCGGGAGGAAATCCTCTCCCATGCCATCGCCGGCGGGAAAGGGACGACGGCGGGAAAAGTGGCGTAGCGGCGCCGGCCGCGAACTGAAGCCGGCGGGGAAACCTCCGAAAGCGCGGCTTTCACCGGAAGACGGGGATCGGGGGTAGGGGAGGGAGGGGTGAAAAACGCCCGCGGGCGGGAAATTTCCCGCCCAGCCGGCGCGTCGTGCGAAGGGGATTGGATGGCGGTTTTCAGGAGTTGGTCCATGTCGAGCAAGGCAGTCATCGGGGAAGATCGCGCCGTCGGGAACAGGCGCCCGGCATGGGGCGACATGACGCTGTATTTGGGCGCCGTCGGCATCGTGATCGCGTTCAGTTTGGTCTGCCTATTTTTCGGGCGCAATTTCCTGACGCTCAGGAATATCCAGAACATCGTCACCCAATCCAGCATCATCGCGGTGATCGCCATCGGTTCCTCGCTGGTCATACTGACCGGCGGCATCGATCTTTCCGTCGGGTCCGTCGTGGGCCTGGTCGGCATGTTCGCGGGTGCGCTGCTCAAGTCCGGCGTTCCCTTGTGGGCGGCCTGCATTTCCGCCCTCGGCGTTGGAGCGTTGACGGGATTGGTGAACGGATATCTGGTGAGCGTCGGCAAGGTGCCGTCCTTCATCGTCACCCTGGGCATAATGCAGATCGCGCGCGGGCTGGCGCTCCTGACGACGCTCGGCAAGCCCATATCCCGTTTCCCCGACGGGCTTGGCCTGATCATGAACGCCAAGGTCGCGGGCGACATGCCGACTTCCGTCCTCTACGTTTTTTCCCTGTATTTCCTGATGATGTTCGTCATGTCGCTCACCCGCTTCGGCCGGCATGTCTACGCCTTCGGCGGCAATCCCAACGCGGCAAGGCTTTCCGGGGTGAGGGTCCGGCGGGTGGAGATGGCGGTATACGTCCTGAGCGGCCTCTTCGCCGCCGCCGGCGGCATCATGCTCCTGTCCAGGCTGTCCTACGCCGATCCGAACGCCGGCGGCGGCTACGAGATGCACGCCATCGCCGCCGCCGTGATCGGCGGCATATCCCTGTCCGGCGGCCGCGGCCGGATCGGCAACACCCTGGTGGGGGCGCTGATTCTCGGCTCGCTCACCTGCGGACTGCAAATACTCAACGTCCCGACCTATTGCCAGACCATCGTCACCGGCGTGGTCATAATCGCCGCCGTCTACGCCGACAAGGCTGGCGAAAGGAGGGCGGAATGAGACGCGGCCCGGTCCCGGTAGGCGTCGCCGCGAAGCGGAAGCCGCTCCGACGGCTCAATTACACCGTGTTCTGTCGAAGCGGACTTTTAAAGAAAATCAAACAAACCGCTGTTTGATTTCCTTCAAAGTTTCAGGGCGTTCGTTTCAGCTACGTTTTTTTGCAACGTCGCGGGTTTGGGTCGAATTGACGAAAAAACAATTCATTGAAACGAAATAGGAGAATCAAATGAAGAAAAGCAGCAGCATCGCCATCGCATTCGCCGTTGTTCTCGGACTGGGAGCGGGACTGGCGCAGGCCGGCGCCCCCAAGCGGAATTCCGATATCCGGATCGGCTTCGCCGGGATGACCCTCAACAACGAGTTTCACATCACCCTCGCCAACGGCGCCAAGGCCAAAGCCAGGGAACTGGGCGTCAACATCGACGTGCAGGCCGGCGATCAGCACGCCAGCGCGGCGGCGCAGCTGGTTATTATCGAGAATTTCCTCTCCAACGCCGTGGACGGCCTGATCATCGTGCCCAGCGCCTCGGAAGGGCTGGAAACGGCTCTCCGGAAAAGCAAGGAACAGGGGGTGCCGGTGGTCAACGCCGATACGCTCATCAACCGCGACGTCGCCGCCAGCGCCGGCTTGCCGAACATACCCTTCTACGGGACGAACAACTTCGAAGGCGCAAAACTGGCCGGACAGTTCGTCGCGGGGAAATTCCCCAAGGGAACGAAAACCGCCATCCTGACCGGCATCGAAGGCCATCAGAACGCGGCCGACCGCCGCAACGGCTTTATCGAGGGGGCGGGGGACGCGATCCAGGTGGTGGCGGAACAAACCGCCAACTGGGAAGTCGACCAGGGGTATACGGCGGCCCAGAACATCATCAGCGCCAACCCGGACCTGGAACTGGTCTTCGCCAGCAACGACAACATGGGCATAGGGGCGCTTCGCGCCATTCAGGAGGCCGGCCTCAAGGACCGGATAGGCATCGTCGGTTTCGATGCGGTCAGCGAAGCGCTGAATCTGGTCGAGTCGGGCGAGTTCCTCTGCACGGTGGCGCAATTTCCCTCCAAGATGGGGGAGATCGCGGTTGAAAATCTGGTCAAGGCGATCAAGGGCGAACCCTACGCCGATTACGTCGACACCGGCTGCCGGGTGATAACCAAGGATAACGTACAGGAACACAAGGACTATTTGTCGCAGTATGTGGATTGAGGCTGTTTGGTCGTCTGTCCACCGCTTTTTCCCCGTATCCCGGGGCGGGCGCGCGGTAAGGGCGCCCGCTCCGGGGGCTTGACCCGCAAGGACCGCTTATGACGGCGAACACCAAGGGCAAAAAGAGCCGCGCCGCGCCGGCGCGGACGAAACCGCGGCCATCCGGCGCCGGCAAATCCGCCGCCCGGGCCAAGGGCGCCGGAATCCGCTCCCCCGCCCCGGCCCCGGCGGAAGGGGTGGATGATTTGGCGAAGCGGTATTTTTACAACGGATACCATTGCGCCGAGGCGATTTTGAAGGCGTTCAACGAACGCCTCGGCCTGGGGTTGGACCGGAAGACGCTGCAAATGGCGACCGGACTGTCGGCCGGCCTGGGCAAGGCCAAATGCCTCTGCGGCTGCCTCTCCAGCGGCGGCATGATCCTCGGCTGCCTGTACGGCAGGACCGATTCGCGCAGCGACGAGACGCTGGTATTCGATCTCACCAAGGAGCTGCACGAGCGCTTCACCGGCGCGTTCGGGCACGCCTGTTGCCGCATTCTCACCAAAAATGTGCGCTGGGGCCATCCGGACCACACGAAGAACTGCGGCGAACTGGTCCGCGCGACGGCGGCGATAGTGAAGGACATCGTCGTCGAGACGGAAGCCAACATCGACATGAACAAGGAATACAAAAATCGAGGCGTTCGGCCGGCGCGCAAAAAGACCTATGCCGAATTGTTGCGGCCGGCCTGACTTTCTCGGGGATTCAGTTGATCGGCTAACCGGCCGGGGAACCGCGGCCACGGGGATGAACAATGCCAACCTATGAAAAAATCGTCATCGACGCCGCCAGGGACATGGCGCAGCAGTCCTTGACCGTGTCCACCTGGGGCAACATCAGCGTCAGGGATCCGAAAACGGGAAAGATCTATCTTACCCCCAGCGGCATGAACTACCAAAAATGCGTCGAGGACGACATCGTCGTATTCGACGCCAGGGGGAAGCGCGTCAAGGGAAGGCGCAAGCCGAGCATTGAAAAGGATATCCATATACTTGTGATGCAGCGCAATCCCTGGGTCAACGCCATCATCCACACTCACGCGCTGTATTCCACCGTGCTGGCCGCCGCGCACCAAAGCCTGCCGGCGATCACCGAGGAATTCGCCCAGACCCTGGGCCAGGCCGCGCCGTGCAGCGCATACGCCATACCCAGCACGCCGCTGTTGGGGGAAAACGTGTCGAAAGTTCTGGAAGCCGGACACCGGGCGGTGATCCTGCCCAACCACGGCGCGCTGGTGGCCGGCGAAGACATAAAAATCGCCTTCCGTTCCTGTATTGTGCTGGAGAAGGCGGCGGAGATTTACATC
>JAISXA010000275.1 GCA_031270685.1 Planctomycetota bacterium | reverse complement strand
CTCCTGGTCGCCCAGCGCCTTCTGCGCGGCGGAAAGCTGTTCCTGGAGATTGTCGCGCAAGCGCGCGGCGGCGGCCTCCCGCTTCGCCGCGTCCTCGGCGGCGGCGGCGGCGGCTTGCTCCTGGTCGCCCAGCGCCTTCTGCGCGGCGGAAAGCTGTTCCTGGAGATTGTCGCGCAAGCGCGCGGCGGCGGCCTCCCGCTTCGCCGCGTCCTCGGCGGCGGCGGCGCCAGCCTGCTTCTGGTCGCCCAGCGCCTTCTGCGCGGCGGAAAGCTGTTCCTGGAGATTGTCGCGCAAACGCGCGGCGGCGGTTTCGCGCTTCTCAATTTCGGCCAGGCGGATATGAACCGCGTCCGCCCCTTCCCGGCTCTCGGCCAGGCGCTTTTCATATCCTTCGCGCAACTCGGCGGCGACCTGTTCGCTGGCGCGATTCGCTTGGGCGAGGTCTTCCTTCAATTTGTCAATCTGCCCTTTGAGCGACTTTTGCGTATCGTCGGCGAGGCGGACTTTTTCAGCCTGTTCGTCCCTGGCCTGCGCGAGGAGCGCCTCGAACCGGCGTTCGGTGCGAACCGCATCCTGCTTGCGCTCTTCAACCTCGCGGCGCGCCGCTTCCAGTTGTTCCGTGAGCTGGCGGGCTACGGCGGCGGACTGTTCGCCGGAAGCGGCGATAGTCACCCGCGCCTTCTCGAGTTCTTCCTCGAGCGTTTTAAGTCTCCCGGAAACTTCGGCCGCGCGCTCGTGCGCCTGATCGGCCCGCTCGCGCTGCTGTTTGAGCATGATGTTGATGGTGGCGACCGAGTCGGCGTTGTCCCCCCGGACTTCGCTTCCCGGGGTGCGAAGGCGTTCGATCTCCGCGAGTGCGTCGGCAAGTTCCGTTTCGGTCCTGACGAGCAGGTCGGCGGCGTTCTTCTGCGCCTCGAACCGGCGTTCCGCCTCCTCGAAAGCAGCCGCGGATCGGGCTAGACGCGCGCCAAGCTCGGAAGCCTGGCGGCGTTCGGCGTCTGCGGCCTTTTCCGCATCCGAGAGGCGGCCGCGCAGGCTGGTCAACTCGTCATTGGCGCGGGCGAGCAGCGCGGCTTCGGTTTCGGCGCTGGCAATGACGGTGGCCGAGGCCTGGAGCCGACGGTTGAGATCGCCGGCGCGTTCGCGCTCGGCGGCAATAGCCTGTTCGAGCTCCGCCACCCTATCCCAGGCGTTGCCGAGTTCGCGGTTTGCTTGCTCGAGACCGGCGACGCGGTCGCGGGTCGCGGCGAGCGCGTTCAACGCCTCCTCGAGTCGGCCGGCGACATCCGCCCCGCGAGCCTCCTCGTTCTTCAGCTTGGTCTCGGCGTCGTGTAGGCGTTGGCGGACCCCGTACAATTCCGTTTCGCTTGAAGAATATCGCGCCGCCTCCGCCTCGGCCCGCTCGGCGCGGCCTTTTTCCGCGCGGAGCGACGCCTCGATTTCGGAAACCTTGGACGCCGTCGCGGAGGCGTCGGAGCGCAGGCGCGAGATTTCTCCGTCCAGCCTGGCTTTTGTCTCCTCGGCGGATTGGCGTGCCGCCCGCAACTCGCGGGTCAGGCGATCGTTGTCGCTCCCGCGCATGAACCAGAGAACGATGAAAATGACGGCAATCACCGCCGCCGCCACGATCATCCACAGCGTTGTGCGATTGTTGTCTTCCCGCATCGAAAGCCTCCCTCCGGGGCTACGCCCCGCCCGGTTCGGACAACGCCGAAACGGGAATTATGCGATTATTAAGTGGAGTTTTGCAAATTGGGCATTCAAACCGCCGAATGCCCAATTTGTAAAAATCACAACCCTTGCGGCACAGGCGTTTCCGATTTTTGCAAAGTGGCGATTGGCGGTTTAATCGCCATTTTGCAAAACTTCAGTTATTAAGGTGAAAACTCCCCCGTTGTTTTATAGTTGACCGGGCAGCGACTACGGCTCGACGCCGATTAAATGAACTAACTGAAGTTTTGCAAAGTGGAGTTTAATCGCCACTTTGCAAAACTTCGGAACCAATCCACAATATAAGACCCGATTTGTTCGCCGTTTTCAAGAAAAAACACCCCTTGCCGGTAAATTTCCGGCGAGGGGCGAAACGGGGGGGGCGAACTTTTTCTTGACCTCTATCCAAAATGTGGACTTTTGAAGGAAATCAAACAAACGCTCTATTTGCGAAGACCGCATCGCAAATAGAGCGAGGATAAGCGGTTGGCGACAGTACGGCCGTTTTGGCCAATCATCGCTGGAAACATCACAACCTGTTACATATGCCATATTTGTGGCACGGTCTGCAACAAATATGGCGTTGTAGTGTTAGGGCAAATCCTCCCGTCCGCCGTCGCCGCGATACTCTCCGGGGCCGTACAGTGGGGCTGATTTTTGCGGGTTCGCGTGGTTGTAATAATCGGGCCTCCAGCTTCGGTCCCGGTTGTCGCCGAGATTCCGTTCCATCATCAGGTCGGCGTCGGGGAAATCCGAGTCGACCATGGCCGGGTATCCCTCGAACCCCCGGCCGCGTTCGTTCTCCGGAATCCGTGAATCCCTGGCGCTCCGTTCGGCGCCGGATGCCAACCTGAGCGCGCGGCCGTCCGCACGCCAGGACTGTATCCGCTTGTCGCCGTTGTTCGCGGCGATGAGCGATGACTTGTCCGCAAAAGCCTGGTCGAAGTAGGCCTCGTCGAACTGGTCGGTCTCGAAATCGGGTATGCGCGCGTCGCGCTCCATCATGGCCGTGATGCGTCTGACCGCCGCGTCCTGGTCCTGCCGGCGGGCTTTCGCCTCGGAGCGCGCGCGCTTTTCCGCCTCGTCGATGGCTTTTTTGCGCGCGTCGACATAGGCGGCGGCGAGTTGGCCGGCGACCACCTCGTAGTAATAGGTCATGCTGCGGACAAACACCTCGGTTCCGTAGGGATTATGCTCGTTCAGGTGCGTCCTGCCGTATCTCGACACTTCGAGTCCGATATTGCCGAAGCTGCTGTCGAAGTTTTGCTGGCGCACGTAAATCACGCCCTTGGCGCTGGTTGCCGGCCTGGGAATCCCCCATTGGGTGAGCTCGGCTATCGTTCGGGCGGCGGTGTCGGAGTTGCCGGTCGCGATCAACCGCATGGAAAGCGAGATGCGCGGCCGCATATACGGGTCGAAGTCGGAGACTTCGCCCATGATGATCGCGTCGGCCTTGGCCCGGCGCGCCAGCTTGACCGCCTCGTCCACATTCTTGATCGGATCGTAGTAGCGGCGCGGGCGCATGTCGTCTTCGTTCAGCGCGGCGGGGGCGAAGCCGCCGTCCCCGCCTTCCCGCATATGCTCCGGGATGTAGAGCCCTAATTGCATCTTTTCCTTGAGCATAGCGTTGTGGCGCCGAGCGGCCGCGTTCTCGCGTTCGGCGAATTCCAGGATGTCCTGGGGATAAAGTACCCGAACCTTGCCATGGGCCGCAAGCTGGTTGGCGAGCTTGTTGGCGAAGGCTTCCGAATCGAAACCCGACTGCGAAGAGCGGTTTTCAAACGGAAAGACGGCGATCGTCCTTATGGTTGTGAGCGCAACCGGATCCTCGAGGAACTCCTGGTATGGCTTGCTGCTCGATCCCAAGGTCGCGGTCAGGTGCCGTCCCTCGACGCACCCGGCCAGAAGAAGGGAAAAGAGCGGGAGCCGGAGGAACACCGCGCGAATCCGGGTGCGGCCGCAACGCAGTCGGCGTTGGTCTTTCACCTGGGTCATGAATTGTCGTCCCGACTGATTGATCAATGGTTCCGCGAGGACAAAAGATCTAAATCCCGGACAACGCGCACCGGTCACCGGAACCGCTCCTCCCGCTCCGCCTCGGCCTCGACCTGCATTTCGTGAAGCATGCCGGGCATGAGCGGCCGGACGCTCCAGATAGTCGGGTTGCCCTTGCGGCTGGAGGTGAAGTAGATGCGGCCGATGGGATTGCCCGCCTCCTTAGCCCAGAATGGATACCAATCGGGCGCGGGGTGGTCGGTGATCTGAGTGAGGTCGGTGCCGTCGACCTTGACCGCCCAGACATCGTCCGCGCGGTAGATGCGCGCCTGCATCTCCGACAGTGGGGATTTGCGCACCGATGCGAAGGCGAGGTAATCGCCGTTCGGCGACCAGGCCGGGGTGATCGCCGCCCAGTCGTTGCTGGCGACGATCTCCTTCGGCGATCCCACCGCCTCGATGCGGCCGTTCTCGCGCACCGTCACCTCGATCGTCCAAATGCTGAACCAGGGGACGTCGCGCTGGCGGTGGCGCTGGTAGGCGATGGCGTACACCGGCCCGCCGGCGGCGTTCCGTTTTTTCACAACCGGACCGAAGGCCGGGAAAAGCCCCTCGGTGACCGCGGTGAAGGTCTTCTTGCGCACGTCCATGACCCAGATCTGCCAATGGCCGTCCATCGAATTGAAGCGGCTGAAGGCGATGAACTCGGAATCCGGCGACCAACTCGGATGGATATCGTCGTCCGGGGTGCGGGTGAGCTGCTTCGGCGACGACCCGGACGGCGCGTCGAGCTCGCGCATGAGCATGCTCCAGTTGCCGTAGCGATTCGAGCACCACGCCAGCCACTTCCCGTCGGGGGAAACTGCGGGCATCATGTCGGCCATGGAGTCGTCGGTGAGCAGGGTCCACGCCTTGCCGTCCACCTCCTGCATCGCCAGCCTGGGATTCTTCGACATGCGGGTGGTGGAGAAGAACATGGTTTTGCCGGACGGGTCGAGGCTGACGTTGTGGTCGCCTCCGGCCTCGGCGAAGGTGTTCTGGGTCAACCCGTTGATCAGCCCCGCGCCATGCAACCGCATTCCGAGGGTGTTGGGGTTGTACATGCTTTCGACCCAGTTCCGGGGCTGGTATTCGACGCCCATCTGTTCCTTCTGGATGGGATTTGCCGGATCCATGTCCGGATATTTCTCGCCATACTTCCAGTCGCCGTCGAGCGCGCCGTTCCCGGAGGCGAAGGGATTGTAATCCTTGCCGTAAACGGGCAGGTGCGGATACATGGGATTCTGGTCTCCGGGCACGCCGTCCAGCTGTTCCTTCTTGTCGCTGCGGTTCCAGCCCATTTGCGGCCAGCGGGAAGTCCTGGGCCCTTCGTTTTTGCCGCCGCCCGGGTCTCCGGGGCTGAATTCCTCGCTGGATTTCAGCAGCAGGCAGCCGCCGCAGGCGACCACAATCAGCGCCGCCGCCATAACCAGAACGAGTTTCTTCGTCACGAGAGTCCTCCGCCAATAAACCCGCATCGCGCGCCGCATTCGCCCCATGCCGGGTGCGAAGCGACGGACGCCGAAATAGCGTCTCCTCTCTTTATCGGTACGGGAGGCGGGCATTCTGAAGGGATTATGCGGA
Source organism: Planctomycetota bacterium (assembly GCA_031270685.1). Taxonomy (GTDB): domain Bacteria; phylum Planctomycetota; class SZUA-567; order SZUA-567; family SZUA-567; genus JAIRTL01. The sequence continues at coordinate 357 of JAISXA010000275.1, read as the reverse complement.
GTGAACGACGATTCGTTTTGATACAACTTCAATCGTGACAACGAGAACCGGAAATAGGCGGGCCACCTAAAACGCCTTTCGGCGTGAACCGGACTTATTCATACCGCCGTAGTCGTCACGCATTGGGGGGAGCTTCCATGAAGGGGAAGAATGTTTGATCCCCCCTTATCTGCGGCCTTCTACGGGGCTTCCCTTCTCTTATTATTCAAAGGAATGTGAATAAAGCGGGATCAATCTAAGTGGACTTTTGGAGAAAATCAAACAAACCGCCGTTTGATTCTCTCCAAAGTTTCTTGGGTTTACATTTTGCGTCGGGAATTATTGCAAGGTCGGCGGCATCGCCCGACCTGACGAAAA
>JAISXA010000234.1 GCA_031270685.1 Planctomycetota bacterium | reverse complement strand
GCCGCGCCGGATCGAGAACGAAACATCGGCGAGCGCCTTCACCACCCCGTAGGTCTTGGTGATGCCGCTGATCTTTAGAAATTCGTCGACTGCCGCGGTCATGCGCTTTCCCCGGGTGGAGCCGGTTTTCGGATAATCGAACCATGGAGGCGCGGATGGCGCAAAGGACAAAACACCGGCTGCGGTTTGGCTGGACGTTTTCCGGCGTTCTCATTCGATTCGGCGTTTTACCTGGATCTTTGCAAAGTGGCGATTGGCGGTTTAATCGCCACTTTGCAAAACTTCAGCCGCTAATTTTATATCGCGTCGCCCATTGGTGGACTTTTGGAGGAAATCGGGCCAACCACCGCCCGATTTTCTTTAAAGGTTCAACCGCTTTCGTTTCAATGGATTGTTTTTTCGTCAACTCGACCCAAACCCGCGACCTTGCAAAAAAAGCGTAGGTGAAACGAACGCCCTGAAACTTTGAAGAAAATCAAACAGCGGGTTGTTTGATTTTCTTTAAAAGTCCACAAAATGTAAACCCAAGAAAATTTGGGAAGAATCAAACGGCGGTTTGTTTGATTTTCTCCAAAAGTCCAATGCACTGGCTCCCCGTTTTACCGCTTCCGCCGCTGGTCCGCCCGCGGACGGCGACCCTTCCGCTCCGGTTTCGGCTCCGGCTTTTTCATGATGAACAGGTAATTGAACCCGCGCAGGAAAAAGCCGCCCTCGTCGGCGGCCCGGCGGTAGTTGCCCATGGCCAGAGTCCGGTTGCGCCTGACGACCGCGACGATGTCAAGCGGTTCGAACAGCTCCGACAACATCCCGAACAGGCGGAATCCGATGGGGTAAAATCCCTTTCCCTTGACGAACGAGTCGCAGGCGTACAGGCCCATCGCCCGTCCCGGCGCGAGCACGCGGCCGATCTCGCCGATCACCAGGCGCATGGCGGCGAAATATTCCTCCCCGGCGGCGTCGAGCTTGCCGATGCAGCGCGGATCGTCGGAATACTTGATATGGGTCGAATACGGCGGATCGACGAAGACGAAATCCGCCTTGCCGTCTTCGAGCGGCAGCTTTCGCGCGTCGACCCGGAAGATGTCCGGGCGGGCGGGGGCGAGGTCGTAGCCAAGCGCCCTGCGGCCGAGTTCGCGGGCCACGTCGAGCGTCGTGCCGCTCCCGGCCATGGGATCGACGACCAGGTCGCCCTCCCCGGTGTAACGCTGAAGCAGGTTCCGGACGACGTGCGCCGGCGTCGCGCCGGCATAGGCGTTGTCGCCCTGCGCGCGGCCGCCGTAGCTGCGGGCGGGGAAATCCCAAAGCGTCGTGGTCGCGGGGCGGGGCTCCAGCAGGTCCGGGCGCGGCGAGCGACCCGGGGCGGAACGCGGAGCCGGCGCGCGCGGCTGGCGCCGGTCGAATGGCGGTTGGTTTTTCATGTCGGCATTGTACCGTCCGCGCGGGTGTCAGTCACCGCGTTTCATCGCGATCCGCCCCGCCCTGACCATTTCCGTCACGCCGTAGGAGCCCATGAGCGAAATGAAGGACGTGAGCTTGTCCTCGTTGCCGGAAACTTCGACGACGAGGTGGCGATCCGAAACGTCGGCGATCCGGGCGTTGAAGATGTTGACCAGATTGAGTATTTCCCCCCGCCGTTCCGGGGCGGCCTTGACCTTGACCAGGGCGATGTCCGTTTCCACGCACGGCAGGTCGGAAAGTTCCGTCACCTTGAGCGTGTCGATCAGCCTGGACAGCTGCTTCCGGATCTGCTCGAGGGCGCGGTCGTCGCCGAGGACCGCGATGGTCATGCGCGAGGTCGCCGAGTTCTCGGTCTCGCCGACGTTGAGGCTTTCGATGTTGAAACCGCGGGCGGAAAACAGGCTGGCGATGCGGGCGAGCACGCCGGGCTTGTTTTCCACGTGCAGGCCGATGATGTGGCGGCGGCTTTTCGCTGACATGATGGGGTCTCCGGTTTCGCGTTCGGGGCGGCCTTCCGCCGTCAACGCTCCAGAATGATGTTGTCGAGCGGTTCCCCGGCGGGAACCATCGGGTAGACGTTGGCTTCGCGCTCGATCCGCGCGTCGACCAGCGCCGGTCCGGGGTGGTCGATCGCGGCGGCGAGAACCGCCCCGACCCGGTCCCCGGAATCGAGCGCGAACGCCTTGACGCCGTAAGCCTCCGCGATGCGGACGAAGTCCGGATTGTCCGAGAGGTCGGTGTGGGAGTAGCGCCGGTTCCAGAACATCTCCTGCCATTGGCGCACCATGCCCAGATAGCCGTTGTTCATGAGGATGATCTTCACCGGCAGGTCGAGGCGGGAGATGGTGGCCAGTTCCTGGATGTTCATCTGGATGCCGCCGTCCCCGGTGACGCAGAAAACCAGGCTCTCCGGCAGGCCGAGCTGCGCGCCGATGGCGGCGGGCAGGCCGAAGCCCATGGTTCCGAGCCCGCCGGAACTGACCCAGCGGCGCGGCCGTTCGTGGTTCCAGTACAGGGCCGACCACATCTGGTGCTGGCCGACGTCGGTGACCAGCACCGGATCGCGGCCGCGCGCAAGCCGGTGCAATTCGCGCAAAATGCGCTGCGGGGCGGGGGCGTTTCCATACTCCGGCGTCGCGAGCGGGAATTCCCCCTTCCACCCGGCGATCGCGGCGAACCACTCGCCGCGGTCGCGGCGCTCCAGCTTGGGAAGGAGATTAAGCAGGATGTTGTCGGCGCTGCCGATGACCGGCAGGTCGACGCGCACGTTCTTCGAAACCGAGGTGGGATCGATGTCGACCTGGATCACTTTCGCCCTCGGCGCGAAGGCGGCGATCTTGCCGGTGATGCGGTCGTCGAAGCGCGCGCCCACGGCGATGAGCAGGTCGCACCCGGTCACCGCGAGATTGGCGTACGCCGTGCCGTGCATCCCGAGCATGCCGAGGTAGAGCGGATCGTCGAAGGGGAAGCAGCCAAGCCCCATCAGGGTCGTGGCGACGGGGATGTTCGCCTTGCGCGCCGCCTCGCGGAGCGGCTCCGACGCCTCCGAGGAGATGATCCCGCCCCCGACGTAGAAGACCGGCCGCTCGGAGGCGTTGATCATCCGCGCGATGCGTTCGATCTGGCGCGGGTTGCCCGCGTACGTCGGCTGGTAGCCGGGAATATGCACCGACTCCGGGATGGGTACGGCGATGTCGCCGCGCTGGATGTCGGAGGGAATGTCCACGACCACCGGACCCGGCCGGCCGGAGCGGGCGATATGGAAGGCGGACTTGAGCATGACCGGGAGATCGGCCGGCTTCTTCACCAGGTAGTTGTGCTTGGAGATGGAGCGGGTGATGCCGACGACGTCCACCTCCTGGAAGGCGTCGTTGCCGATCAGCCCCGAATTTACCTGGCCGGTGATGGCGACCAGCGGCGTGGAATCCATGTGCGCGTCGGCGATGCCGGTGACGAGGTTGGTCGCCCCGGGGCCGCTGGTGGCGATCACGACGCCGACCTTTCCGGTGACCCGGGCGTAGCCCTCGGCGGCGTGCGCGCCGCCCTGTTCGTGGCGCGGCAGCACCAGGCGGACATCAGGTTCGTCGTGGAATTCGTCGAACAGCGGAATGATCTGTCCGCCGGGATAGCCGAACGCCAGATTCACCCCCTCGCTCTTCAACACTTCGATAATGGCGCGCGTACCCTTCATAATGCGTCTCCCGGTCGACGTTCGAAGGAAATCGGGCCAACCGCCGCCCGATTTCCTTTAAAGATTCAACCGCTTTCGTTTCAATGGGTTGTTTTTTCGTCAACTCGACCCA
>JAISXA010000231.1 GCA_031270685.1 Planctomycetota bacterium | reverse complement strand
AAAAAATGGCGGTATGGATTGAAGGACTGATTCAGAGGGAATCCGCCCCGTTGCTGGAAGCGGCCATGAGCTTTTCTTTTCAGCGCCACCTGAACATCATGAACAACATCGCCAACGTCGAGACCCCGTATTACAAGCGCAAAGTCCTTCCCGAGGAAGGATTCAAGCAGGTGATGCGGGAGGCGCTGGACGAGCGCTACAACTCCCATTGGAACGAATTCACCCCCAGAAGCGGGCGTGGGATCGATTTCTATTTCAATCATCTCCCCCGCTCCGCTCCTTTCCAGGGGCAGGAATGGGGTCCCGAGCGCCACGACGAAAACAACGTGGTTATCGAGAAGGAAATGGCGGATCTGGCGAAAAATTCCGCCTACATGGAAACGCTGCAGCAACTGTTCAAAAGCAAGACCAGCGGCCTCAAGGCCGCCCTGCGGGATCGGGTGGCGTGAGCCTGGCGCTCCGAAAAGTAAAATCCTCATTTTCCGAAAGGAAGCGCGATGACCGAGTGCGACGAAACCACGGCCAAATTCATGAGCGAATCCCTGATGAACCACGCCAGGGAAATCCGCCGCTACGCCCGTTCCTATCCCGAGGCGTGCGTCGACCTGCCGGAAGCGCGGCGCAAACCGCTGATGGATAAATTCATCAAGAACATCGACCGGATGGTCAACGAGATGTATGCGCTCATGCTCCTGGCCAGGCGCCGGGGCGTTTCGCGCTACTGCAACCACGAACAGGTCGAAGCGTATATGATGGACGCCTACGCGGTGCTGGAAAGACTGCAATCCGCGAAGCCGGAGCCGGTTCCGGCATTTTTGAACTGACCCGGATCGCGGGGGAAGGGAAGCGGCGATGTCCATGCTGGCGGGCGGCATTTTCACCATGTTCGACATCAGCGCCTCGGCGCTGCGCGCGGAGCGCGCGCGGATGAACGTGCACGCCAACAATCTGGCGAACATCAACACCACGCACGACAAATTCGGCAACCCCAACCCCTATACGCGCAAGCGCGTGTTTTTCCAGGAGGGCGCGCCGGAGATCACCGGCTCCCCCACTTTGGGCGTGAGGGTCGCGAGGATTGAAGAGGATCACGACACGCAGTATCAGCTCAAGTACGAGCCCACGCATCCCGACGCGGACGAGAATGGCTATGTGAAACTGCCGAACGTCCACGTCGCGGTGGAGATGGTCGACATGATGATGGCGTCCCGCGCCTACGAGGCGAACCTCACCACCATGGACACGGCCAAGCAGATGCACCAGGGAGCGCTCAGGATCATCGCCTAGCGCTCCGCCAACCCCGCTTTTCGCCCGCGAGGACGAAAAGCGGGGTTGGGTTAAAAAAATGCCTTGAAATGGCCGAAGCGTTTGCGGATAGTTGTTTTTGGCAAGAGTCTCAAGCGCGGCGCTTCGCGGCCGATCATGGTGGATGATGCTTTATTTGCGGTAACGGCAGGTTTTCGGGAACCGAACGGCCCAGACTCTGGAGGCGGACATCATGGCCATCGATCCACTGACCGGAAGACTGGAAGCAACCGGCGCCGGCGCCGAGCGCGCGCCGCGGCACGCCGAACCCGCCGCCGGCGTGGAGTTCAAGCAATTCCTGCTCGACAATCTCAACAAAGTCAACACCATGCAGCAGGATGCGGGAAAACTGGTGACCGACATGGTGATGGGCGAGGAACAGGACATCACCAAGGTCATGACCGCGATGGAGAAGGCGGACGTAGCTTTCCAGACGCTCATGGCGGTTCGCAACAAGCTTGTCGAGTCGTACCAGGAAATTTTGCGCATGCGGGTCTAGCCGGTTTTTTTCGGCGCGGAACGGTCCGCGCCGATTTTGTCGACGCGCGAATTTATTATCGGACTCGCGGCGGGAAAACGGTCAGAATCTGAACTTTTGGCAAATTGGGCATTCAAACCGCCTAATGCCCAATTTGCCAAAATCACAACCATTGCGGCACAGGCGGTTTTGATTTTTGCAAAGCGGCGATTGGCGTTTAATCGCCATTTTGCAAAACTTCAGCTTTCGCGGGGAATCGGCGGGATTCGGCGCGGGGACGCCGGCCGGCCGATCGGAAGCGCGGCAAGGGAATCGGGAGCGAAAGGCATCGGGCGCGGTTCCAGGCGTCCGGCGCATCATTTCTTCCGGGGGATGCGGCATGGAAATTCTCAAGCAACTGTGGCAGGACGCTCAGACCGTCCTCAGGGACATGTCGACCACCCAGCGGGTGGCGGTGACGTTTTTGGTCATCGCCGTCGCCGGCTGGTTCACCTTCGCGGCGTGGCTGGGATCGTCGTCCACCGAGGCGGGCCGGCGCCCCCTGCCCATGCAGGTCGAGCCGGGCGACGTCAACGACCTGCTGGCGCGTTTGAAGGACAAGGGCATAGCGACCGCCGAGTACGACTTCGAGGCGCGGCGCATTGTCGTCAACCAGGACGACGAAAAGCGCGCGGTGATCGCCCTCGCCGAGGACGGGTTGCTGCAGGGCGCCCACCAATTCGGCTTCGAGCAGATGCTCGAGCGCTGGTCCTTCACCGACACCAGGCTCAGGTCCGAGGAAGCCATGCGCCTGGCGCGATCCCACGAGGTGGCCAGGCTGATCGAGCAACTCGACCCCATCGCCGAGGCGCAGGTCATTTATTCGGATGAAACCCGCAACTCGCTTTTCGGCGTCGCCCACAAGAAAAGCGCGTCGGTGCGGGTCAAAACCAAACTCAAGAAGCCGCTCACCGACGACGTCGCCAATACCGTCATCGCCGTCGTCTCCGCCGCCAAGGCGGGCCTCGACCCCCGGGACGTGGTGGTGACGGACCAGATGGGCAACAAATTCCACTCCAGCTCAAACAACTCCATGAGCGCGGTCGCCAGGCAGAAATGGGACACCGAATTCGCCCTGAACGAGGAACTCCGGCGCAAACTGGAAAACCTCATGCGCACCTTTGTCCCCAACATCCAGTACGAGGGCGACGTCAACGCCTTCCCCAAACATGAAGTGGCGTTCGATTATACGGAAATAATGTTCAAGGAGGTCCTGCCCGGGCAGCCGGCGAGGATCCTCTCCTCCAAGGAGAGCCAGCGCTCGTCGCGGCGCCCGAACGAGGAGCCGGGCGTCAACCCCAACGTCAGGCGCTCCGCCAATCTCGGCAACGACGCCTCCTGGTACGTCGAGGAAAGCGCCTACGACAAGAAATCGAGCGACCGCTCCAACCAGAACTCCATCCGCGAGACCGCGACCAAGGTCAGCCCCAAGATCTCCAACCTCACCATATCCGCCATCATCCACCTGCCCTATCGCCTCAAGCGCGACGCCGACGGCAGGCCGGTGCAGGCGGTGAACGAGTTCGGCGAGGAGATGATCGATCCGGAGACGAGAATGCCGATGTGGGACCGGGAGACGGTCGAACCGATCGCGGCGGACGGGATAGAGGAACTGAAACGCCAGATCGCCCACGCGGCGGGCATTCCGCTCGCCGAAATACCGGAAAAGATCGAAATCAGCCAAGTGCCGTGGATGGCGCCGGTCCACGCGCCGCGCGGCGGCGAGGCGTGGCCGATGCTGGCCTGGCGGACGCTCCGGGAGAATAGCGGCAACCTGGTACTGCTCGGTTTTTTCGCGATCGCCGTCCTGGTCGCCGTCTACTTCTTCCGCCGGCCGATACCCACCGAGGCGGACGAACCGATCGAGGAAGGCGAGTTGAACCTTGCCCTCGCCGCCGAGGAGGAGGACGAGGATCTGGTGGACGACGAATGGGAAAACCTGCGCGCCAAGGTCGCGTCCGCGATCGCCGAGGACCCCAAGCGCGCCGCCAACCAGGTGAAGCGCTGGATGCGGAAGGATTGACGCTATGGCCAAGCAAGCCAAGGCCGAGGGCCTGACCGGCATCAGGAAGGCGGCGGTGCTCATGATCTCGCTCGACATGGAATCGGGCTCCAAGATCATGGCGAATCTGGAGACGGACGAAATCGAACGCCTGTCCATGGAAATCGCCCGCATCGACGACGAAATATCCCCGGAGGTCCGCGACGCGGTGGTGCGGGAATTCTACCAGACCCACATGGCGTCGAAGTACCTGGAAATGGGCGGCATCGAATACGCCCGCCAGTTGCTCGAAAAAAGCCTGTCCCCCGAGGACGCGGCGCGGATTCTCGCCACTCTCGAAAACACCATCCAGCAGGCGCCGTTCCACTTCCTCAAGCAGGCGGACAGCGACCAGCTGCTGATGTACATCCAGGACGAGCACCCCCAGACCATTTCGCTCATCATGGCGCATCTTTCGCCCAAGCTGGCGTCGGAAATCCTCAGCGGCCTGACCCCGAAGAAGCAGCTCGAGGTGATCAAGCGCATCGCCCGCATGGAGCAGACCACGCCCGAAGCCATCCGCCTCGTCGAGCAGGGCCTGGAATCGCGGCTCGCCTCCATCGTCACCCAGGATTTGGCGTCCGTCGGCGGCGTGCAGTCGGTCGCGGAGATCCTCAATCTCTGCGACCGCACCACGGAAAAGGGCATTCTCGAAAACCTCGAGGAAGCCGATCCCGACATGGTCGAGCAGATCCGCAAGCTCATGTTCGTCTTCGAGGACATCATCCTGGTCAACGACAAGGGCATCCAGTCGGTGCTGCGCGAAGTCGAGAACGACGAGCTCGCCGTCGCCCTCAAGACCGCCTCGGAAGCGCTCCAGGAAAAGATTTTCAAGAACATGTCCACCCGCGCGGCGGAAATGATCCGGGAAAACATGGAGTTCATGGGCCCGGTGCGCCTCTCGGACGTGGAACAGGCGCAACAGCGCATCGTGGACATCGTCCGCCGCCTCGAGGAAACCGGCGAGGTCATCATCTCCGGGCGCGGCGGCGAAGACAACGTGGTCGTATAACGGATGCGAGAGGCGGCAATGCCCGATTCACCGGCCAGCGGCGGTTCCGACGAATTCCGGCCGATGCCGCTGCCCGACGGCGGCGTGGTGAGCGGCGAGGACGCCGAAAAGCTCACCCCGATCCCGTTCCAGTTTTCCGACATCAGGGCCCTGGCGGCGCGCATTCTCAAGCGGGCGCAGGAACAGGCGGAGCGCAAGCTCGCGGCCGCGCGTTCGCAGATCGCGCAGATGGAGAAGGCGGCGCAGGACAAGGCGTACCAGGAAGCGTATCCGAAAGGCGAGCAGGCCGGTTTCGCCAAGGGGGAAAAGGACGGCAAGGCGGCGGGCGAAGCCGAAGCGAGGAAACGCCTCGACGACGAATTGGCGACCTTCAAGGAGAATGTCGAACCGGTCGACCGGATGCTGCGGGAACTGCTGCGGACGATCGAGGAACAACGCCGGTTCCTCATCGCCCAGGCCGAGTCCGACCTTCTGTTGCTGGCCGTCGACATCGCCAAGCGCCTGGTCGCTCACGAACTGTCCTTCGATCCCGAAGCGATCCGCCCCCTCGCCGTAAAGGCGATCGAACTGGCGACGGAGCGGTCGAACATCCGGATGCGCGTCAATCCGGAAGACCTGAAGGTGATGGAGGACGAGCTTCCAAACCTCAGGGCCATTTTCCCCGACGTCGGAGCGGTTCATCTGGAAGCCGACCCGTCGATCGAACGCGGCGGGCTGGTGGCCGCCACCCGGGAGGCGGAAGTCGACATGCGCCTGGCCACGCGCCTCGCCGCGTTCGAGGAGGCGATCCTCGGCTTTTCCGGCAAGGAAGCCGAAGCTCCCTGGAGCTCGCTCGATCCGAAGAATCCGCCGCCGGCGGCGGAACGCGCGCCCGGGCGATAAAGGCCGGCCATGTCCGTTTCCATGTACGAATACAAGCGCCGCCGGCTCGCGAACATCCTGCCCGCGAAGGTGTCGGGAAGGGTTCGGCGGGTCACCGGCCTTGTCGTGGAGACGACGCCCCTCCCCCTGCCCGTCGGGAGCTTGTGCCGCGTGTTTTCGCGGCTGTCGCGCGAGGCGGTCGAGGCCGAGGTGGTGGGCTTCCGCGAAAACGCCACCCTGATGATGCCGCTTGGCGAAATGCGCGGCATCGGACCCGGGGACAAGGTGGTTTCGTCCACCACGGAACAGGTGATTCCGGTCGGCCCGCATCTCCTCGGCCGCATCCTGGACGGCATGGGCAGGCCGATGGACGGCAAGGGGCCGATCGTCGCGACCGCCGCCTATCCGATTTACGCCGATCCGCCGGACCCGGTCCAGCGCCCGCGCATTTCCGACATCCTTTCCACGGGCATCCGCGCCATCGACGCCTTCATGACCGTCGGCAAGGGACAGCGCATCGGGATCATGGCGGGAACCGGCGTCGGAAAGTCGGTGTTGCTCGGCATGCTGGCGCGCTACACCGAAGCGCAGGTTTCCGTCATCTCCCTGGTCGGCGAGCGCGGCCGCGAAGTCCGCGACTTCATCGACCGCGACCTGGGCGAGGAGGGCATGAAACGCAGCGTGGTCGTCATCGCCACCAGCGACCAGCCCGCCCCGGTGCGCGTCAAGGCCCCCTTCGTCGCCACGGCGGTCGCCGAATTCTTCCGCGACCAGGGCTTGGACGTGACCCTCCTCATGGACACGGTGACGCGCATGGCGATGGCCCAGCGCGACATCGGCGGCTCGATCGGCGAGGTCGCGGCGGCGAAAGGCTACACCCCTTCGACCTTCGCCCTGCTGCCGCGCCTCATGGAGCGCGCCGGCCGCAGCCCGCAAGGCTCGATCACCGGCTTCTACACCGTGCTCGTCGAGGGCGACGACATGAACGAGCCGATTTCCGACGCCGCGCGCGGCATCCTCGACGGGCACATTCTTCTCTCGCGCCGCCTCGCGCACCGCAACCAGTATCCCGCCGTCGACGTGCTGGAGTCCATTTCCCGCGTGCAGTCGGAGATCGTCCCGCGCGATTTTCTCCAGGCGTCGCGGCGTCTCCGCGAATGCCTCGCCACCTTCAAGGACGCCGAGGAACTCATCAATATCGGCGCCTACGCGCCGGGCGCGAATCCGGAAATCGACAAGGCCATGAACGTCATGCCCCAATTGATGAAGCTGCTCAAACAGGACATGAACGAGGCCACGCCGTTCGAGGAAACGCGGAACATGGTCATGGATTTGGCCAAGTTGAGCGAACAGGAGGTGCAGGCGCGCCGCCCGCCCCCGCCGGGACCGCCGAGGCGCTGAGGAAAGGCGGGAATCCGGGGGACGGGACAAAAGAGGACGCGGCGGAGGGGGGACAGCGGCGTATAACCACGATAGATTCAAGATTGTCCGATAAATCCCTTGACGTGGACTTTTGGAGAGAATCAAACAAACCGCCGTTTGATTCTCTCCAAAGTTTCTTGGGTTTGCATTTTGCGTCGGGAATTATTGCAAGGTCGGCGTTATCGCCCGACCCGACGAAAAATCAACCCATTGGTCCGTAAGCAGTAACATCTTTGG
>JAISXA010000209.1 GCA_031270685.1 Planctomycetota bacterium | reverse complement strand
TCCCGGTACCCTTCGCTGAATCGGGGACGTCCTACTCCAAGGGATTCGCCCGCTACGCCCGGGAACTACTCCGCTTTGGCACGATAGGCCATGTCGCCAAGCATCTCGGGGTCGGCTGGACCTGATAAAGGACATCCACCAAGCCGACCTCAAGAAGCGATTCGACAAACCACTCCTCAAGAACCTATCCGCCATTGCCATTGACGAGTTCTATGCCGGGTCGAAAACCAAGTACTACACCTTTGTCCTCGACCTCAAGTCTGGGGCGGTGGTGTATGTCGGCAAGGGCAAAGGCTCCGAAGCGCTTGACATAAATTCGTCGCCATACCAGCGGAAATCAAATTGTTGCATCACGTTTAGTCTATAATGGCTTTCATCAGTTGTCGCTCATTTGCATTTTGATAATTCCACGATATAATCAATTCTCAAGCTGACATTCATCGCATTTTAAGAAATGCAGCATTTTAATGCGCCTTTGTAGTACATGGGTTTTGTGGAAAAGGCGACCCGTCAGCCGCTGGTGCTTGCCATTGACCGCACCGGCTGGCAAATACGCGGAAAACATGAATACAACCTCCTGGTTCTCAGCGTTTGCCTTGGAGACTTGGGATTGCCGTTGTTGTGGACCGACCTGCACCGCCTCGGCAATTCGATGATCGGCAAGCGAAAAAGGCTTCTCCGGCGCTTTCTTCAACTCTTCGGCGTCAAACGCATCCCACTGCCTGATTGGCGACCGGGAGTTCAACGGCAAAGAATGGCTCGCCTGGCTCAAAGCGGAACGCATACCCTTCCTCATGCGCCTGAGGCAAAACACCACTATCGCCGCCACCGGCGGGACGGGAACCTTGGCCAAGCACCTCTTTTACCAAGTGAAATTCGGTAAAATCATGGATCTTGGCATACGATACGCTTTCAAAACGACAATGGGCATTTGCGCCACGCGCACCCGAGCGGGAGAGCGGCGATTGGAGCGTCCAGGCGACGGCACCCATCAAGCGCAAGAAGCACGGACGCCCGGAACAAAGCATCTTTTCCCGTGGACTGGAGTTGCTGGCCAGCTTTCTCCACGGAATTGCCACCAATTTGCGGCAGGTTGCACTCGGTGGACTTTTGGAGGAAATCGGGCTAACCACCGCCCGATTTCCTCCAAAGATGTTACCGCTTACGGACCAATGGGTTGATTATTCGTCAGGTCGGGCGATAGCGCCGACCTTGCAATAAATCCCGACGCAAAATGTAAACCCAAGAAACTTTGGAGAGAATAAAACGGCGGTTTGTTTGATTTTCTCCAAAAGTCCACACTCGCCGTCTTCGCCATCCTCAGGAGAGCCGCAAATGCCGCAAGATAGAAATAGTCGTGTACAGTGGGATAATCCCTCAACTCAAACCGAGCAAGTGGTGCTCTCGCCCTGGAATTTCCGACGAGTTAGCCGGCTACTTCTTTCCCATCGGCATGGCGAAGAACGGCGTATCCTTGGGCCCCAGTTTGAGCAGCCTGGCAGCTTCCTCGCGATTGATCGAGTAGATAAGCCGCGTGCCCACCCCGACTCCCTGGCTGGCGAGGTAAATGTTCTGGCTCATGGCGCCGGCAAGAACGCCGCACCATTCCGCAACCCAATCCTGCCTCGGCAAGTCCGCGAGAGCCGCGTTGTCCCCGACGATATACAGCACGGCGGGCGCATTTTTCGCGAAATCCTGCATGGGAATGCGGCTGCCCACATTCTCCGCGGACACCTGCTTCAACTCGTGCGCCTTCCAGTCATATAGAAAGACGCCTTCGGCGGTCGTCACGTAAATCTTGCAGTACGGCGGACGGCCCATGCCCATCGGCACGGTCCATTTGGCGCCGTCGCGGTTGTTGCCGGACGCGGCCCAAAGGATGGTGGACAGATCCTGGCGGTCCAGATTCCCGGACGGGAACCCGGAATGGCCGGCGGAACCGCGCTGATCGATGGCGGCGAAAACGGTCGGGCCGCCGGTTTTTTGCGGCGCCGGCAATTTGATGTCCCCTGCGAAGGCCATGGCGCTTGCGCCAAAGACGGCGACCGCCGCGATCACGAACAAGTCAGTTTTCATCGATTCGCTCTCCTCTGCGGCACGTCAAGAAGCGTATAAACCCTGGCGCGACCCGCATCTTCCGCCGACTCGTTCGCGGACCGAAGCCAAGCCGGCGCGCCGAATTCATGAGCATTCCCTGAAATGCCCCGCACTATCCCCTCTCCAAGAGTTCATTATACAAAACTTTTGGTTGAGTGAAACGCAAAAAACCGCCTTATCCCATTCCCAGGCGATCCCATTGCTTGCCGTACAGGCGGACCAATTCGCGACGCACCGGTATATGTTCCCGACCGGCCAATTCGGGATCATCGGACAGCATGTAGCGGGCGGATTCCCTGGCGTCGGCAATCAATTCGACGTCACGCACCAAATCGACAAGCTTGAGCGGCGGCAAACCGTGCTGCCGGTCGCCGACCATATCGCCTGGACCGCGCAGGCGCAAGTCCGCTTCCGCGATTTCGAAACCGCTGGCAGTTGATAAAAGCGCGTTGAGACGCCCGCCGGATTCGCCTTTCCGAAAGTCGGAGAACATGAGAAAATAGCCCTGCTCCGCCCCCCTGCCCACTCTGCCCCGGAGTTGATGCAACTGCGCGAGCCCGAACCGTTCCGCCGAAAGCACGGCCATGACGGTGCAGTTGGGAATGTCAACGCCGACCTCCACGACAATGGTGCCGACGATCGCGTCGAGTTTCCCCACCCTGAATTCGTCGAGAATCCGCTGCTGTTCCGCACGCTTCATGCGCCCGTGCAACAATCCGAGGCGAAAACCGTTCAGCTCCCCCGCGCCAAGATCGCGATGCGCCTCCCCGGCGGCTCGCAAGTCCAGTTCCGCGTTTTCCTCGACCAGCGGACAGACGACGAACGCCTGCCTTCCCCGCTTCAATTCGTCCCGCGTCAGGCTCCAGCCCTTTCCCGCATCGCGACCGCAATAGAGGAGAGTTTTCACCGGCTTGCGACCGGGCGGCATCCGGTCGATGGTCGAAAGGTCGAGGTCGCCGTAAACCGAAAGGGCGAGGCTTCGCGGAATCGGCGTCGCCGTCATGATCAAAAGATCGGGTCGAACGCCCTTCCGCACCAGCAGGCTTCGCTGCGCCACGCCGAATTTGTGCTGTTCATCAATGACGACCATGCCGAGGTCGTGGAATTCCACCCCATCGGAAATCACCGCGTGGGTGGCGGCGAGAATATCGATGGTCCCGTTTTTCAACCGGTCCAACGTGAATTGCCGTTCCGCCTTCGGCATTCCCCCGACCAGCAACCCGAGGCGCACCCTGGCGTTGGGGCTGGTTTCAAGGTAGCGCGAGAAGGTGTCGTAATGCTGCCGGGCGAGCAGGCCGGTCGGCGCCATCAGGCAGACCTGGGCGCGGTTGGTCACCGCCGCCAGAGAGGCGTAAAGGGCGACCGCCGTTTTGCCGCTGCCGACGTCGCCTTGCAAAAGCCGGCACATGGGAAGCGGGGACGCCATGTCCCGGGAAATTTCGCGCACCGCCTTGTCCTGCGCGGAAGTGAATTTGAAGGGGAACAACCGCCGTATGCGGTTGTCCAGTTCCGGGCCGAGACGAAACGCGCGGCCGGGGAGGTCGTTTTTCATATGGGCACGGGCGGCGAGCAGCGCCAACTGCAAGTACAGGCTCTCCTCCCAAACCAACCGCCTGCGCGCGTCATGCCATTGCCGCGCATCGTCCGGGAAATGCATCGCGCGCACCGCGGCGCGAAGGTCGGGAAAGCGCTTTTCCGCAACCAGCCCGGCGGGAAGTGGATCCTCCAAAAGCTCCAGACGGGAATCGAGCGCAAAAGCCATCGCCCGCCGCCACGCCGCCTGGTTGAGGCTGCCGGTCATGGGGTAGATGGGGACGATCCGCCCGAAACTGAGGCTTTCAAGGGGCGCGTCCCCGGGAACCAGTTCGTATTGCGGATGCTCCATGCAGAGCCGCTTGCCGTCGCGGACCGCTTTCCCATGCAGGGCAAGGCGCATGCCTTGCAGGCGCTCCTTGAGCCATGGTTGGTTGAACCACACCGCCTCGAGAATGCCTCCGGAATCGTCGGTCATTTCGAAGGTGGTGATGGTCAGGCGCGAGCCGCTCCTGCCGCGCCATTGCCCGCGCCGGCGCACCACCTTCTCCTCGACCCCCAGCGGGGTGACCAGAAGCGATATCGGGCGGTCCTCCGGGGCGTCCGCTATGGTGAAAATGCTGGAACGGTCCGACATGTCGCGCGGAAAGGAGAACATCAGGCCGCGAACGGTCTTGATGCCGAGCTTCCCGAAATCCCGCGCGCGCGCGGGTCCGACATGCTTGAGAAATTGGATGTCGTCGTCGAGGGAAAGCGGCATATCCGGAAATCCGTGATCGACGAAGGCCCTGGTTGCGCCGAAACGTCATAAAAACAATAAAAAAAGGTTGCAGGGAAGCGCATGCTCCTGCTTAATGGCGTCAGGCTTCAACGCCGCGATGCCGAATCCCAGTATACCGAATTCGGCGCGAATGATCGAGATGGAAACGGAAGACGCTTTTTTCCAAGACGCGCCCGCCAAGGGTGCGTCTTGTGTTTGAAGACATGAAGTCGACTTCCTTCAACAGTCCACATGAATAGGCGCATGAAAAATGAATACCCTCGACCGCGTTCCGGCCGCGCACGACAGGACCGGCAACCTCAAGGAAGTGTTTCTCGTCGCTTTCCCGCTTATCGTTTCATCGGGAACCTTTGCGATCAAGCTGTTCTCGGACCGGCTGATGATGGCCTGGTACTCGGATGTTTCCATCGCCGCCGCCCTCGGCGCGGGAACGGTTTCCTTTATGCTGGTAAGCTTCTTCATGGGGTTGGTAAATTACGCGAACGCCTTCGTCGCCCAATATCACGGCGCGGAACGGCACGAGCGCACCGGCCTCTCGGTATGGCAGGCGCTCCTGTTCAGCGTAGCGGCCGGCGTGTTTCTCGCCGTCCTCGGTTTTGCGATCCGGGACCTGTTTCACTGGTTGGGGCATTCGCCCGAACTCGCCGGGCAGGAACGCTACTATTTCATAATTCTCATGGGCGGAGGCGTGTTCGCGCTTTTGAACTCTAGCATCATGTGTTTCTGGACCGGACGGAACAAGACCTGGACCGTCGTCGCGGTCAGCTTCTCCTCCATCTTCCTCAACGTGGCTTTCAATTGGGCGCTTATCTTCGGCGCGGAAGGCAGCCGGCGCCTCGCGGGGTATCCGTGGCCGCTCAATGCCGCGGGGGACGTCCTCAACCGGCTTGCATGGATCATCGGCGCGGACAGCATGGGCATCGCCGGCGCGGGCATCGCCACCGTCGGCACCGACGTCGTGAGTTTCCTGGCGTTTTTCGCGTTGTTTCTGAGGAGGGACAACCGCAGGACATACGGCACCTGGCCCGCCCGGCTGATCGACATTCCCCTCATGTGGCGCATGATCCGTTTCGGTTTCGGCAACGGGATGCAGATGATCCTGGATGTGGGGTCGTTCGCCGTATTCAACGTCCTCATGGGGATGTACCCGCTCACCAGCCTGGGGGGGAATACCGGGGCCGCGTCCGGCATCGCCATCAGCATCAACGGCGTGGCTTTCGTGCCCATGCTCGGCATCGGCGCGGCGGGGTCGATCCTGGTCGCGTACGGCATCGGATCGGAAAACATTGCCTTCGCCGAACGCGCGGTCAGGAACGCGCTCATATTGGTGACCGCGTACATGGCGGCAATGTGCCTGTTGTTCGAGGTGTTTCCGGAGTTTCTGGTCTCCATTTTCACGCCGGAAGGACATATGAGCGCGGAAACGGCGAGAATGGCGGTGAATTTCGTCCGCTTCGCGGGCGGCTTCTGCATCGCCGACGGATTTTTCATCCTCTACGGCAACGCCATACGCGGCGCCGGCGACACGAAATTCTCCATGTGGACGATAGCGATCATGGCTTGGGCGCTTTCCGCCATCCCCTGCGTGATCGCGTTCATGCTTGGCGCTAACCCCTATGTCCTGTGGGGCATCCTCGTTTTCTACGCCGTTGCGTCGGGAACCGTTTTCTACGCCCGCTTCCGCCAGGGAAAATGGAAGAAGATGCGGGTGATCGAGGACGGCGGCGGGCATCCCTTCCGCCATCCCGCCAGCGTCCGCATCCTGCCTATCGACACGGCGGACGCCAACGTGCTCGTCACGGAGGCGGAGGAAGAGGCGGAATAAAAACGCCATGCTTCCCTTACGGTGGATCGAGTAGGAGGAAGGTAGGCGATTGGTAAGCGTTCGGTGGTGTGACCAGGCAAGGCCGGGTCACGGGGAAGAAGGGAGGTGTTCTTTCGGAAACGTGACGTAGTCGTCCAACAGGTGCGAATCCTGTCCGGTCAAGGCATAGCC
>JAISXA010000072.1 GCA_031270685.1 Planctomycetota bacterium | reverse complement strand
CCATGGCTTCATTGGTCCAGCGCTGCACCTCCCGCAGCATGTCGTCCGCCGTCCTGGTTTGCTGGTTCTTCGCCATTTCGTCGAACTTGGCCTTGACGATGCGGTCCGCCGCCTTGTTCACCGACAGGGCGAGGACCGGATCGTTCTTGATCTTTTCGACCATGTCGGCGACCTTCTCGACGGCGGCGGACAATTCGTCGACGGTCGCCGCCACTTTCGCCGGGTCTATGCCGGCGGCGATGGCCCCGACCCGGGTCGCGGTTTCCCTGAATTCGGCCGCTATCCCCCCGAGGTTGGCGAGAATCGCCTCGATTTCGCCGCGCTTCGCGGCGAAGGTCCCGGTCGCCTCGCGGATGTTGGCCAGGGAGGCTTTGATGTCGCCCGCGACCTGCGGATCGCCGAGGGTCCGGTTCACGCCGCGCCGGACGTCGTCGATCGCGCCGTCAAGATTGGCGACCGTCCTTTGCGCCGCGGCGGCGATGGCCGAAACGTCGTCGATGGTCCGGTTCACGCCGCGCCCGGCGTCGCCGATCGCGGCGTCGAGGTTCTCCGCCGCCCTCCTGGCGGCGCCGGTGACGGCCGCGGCGTCCGCGGCGATTTCGCCCACCCGCTCCTTGAGCGTCCGGGTTATCTCCTCCATGCCCGCGCCGATCGAGTCGACCTTGCCCTTCGCCGCGGCGACGAGTTCGACGATGTTGTCCTCAACCCGCTCCACCCTTCCCTGGAGCGTGTCCGAAAGGACGGCGATGTTGCCGGTCGCGCGCTCGACGTTGTCGACGACGCGCTGGCCGCGCTGCAGCATGGTGGTCGCCTCGTCGGACACGGTCACCAGGTTGGCGGTTATGGTCTTGACGTTGCGGCGGAATTCGTCGTCGCCGAGAATGTCGTTGATGTGCGAGGCGAGGATGTTGAGCTCGGAACCGATGGACTCGACGCGAATCAGCAGTTCGGAGAAGTCGGGCACGGGCGAACTGGGGAGGCGCTCCGCTTCGCCGACGGCGTCGGCGCGGGCGATCCTTTCGGTGGAACGGCCGGGGATGATTTCCAGGAAGGCGTCGCCGACCAGGCCGGCGGTGCTGATCTTGCCGGAACTGCCCTTGGGGATGAAGCGGTTTTCATCGATGCCGAGGACGATGTCCAATTCGGTGGCGCCGGGCCGAAGCTGGATGCTGCTCACCTTGCCGATCTGGAAACCGCCGATCTTCACCGGGGCCCCCTCCCGGAGGCCGCCGACGTTGGACATCTCGACCACCACCCAGTAATGCTTGCCGAACAGGGACGAACTGCCGCCCCAGACGAACAGCATCATCAACAGGATGATGACGGCGGCGACCATGGTCGCGCCGATGGCAAGCTCCATTTTCGCGGTCCGCCTTCTTCCCGCCATTTTTCTTCTCCGTTCTTCGCGCCGCCGTCGCGCCGGCGGAACGCGCCTTCCGCCCGGTCCGCGCCCGGTCAGGTCACCGCCCGGATCGGCCCCGCCGCCTCGCCCCGCACGAACTGGCGGATCATCCGGTCCCGCAAGTCCGCGTCCTCCGGCAATTCGGCCGAACCCAGCCGGCGGTACAGTTCCGGCGGTCCGTCCCCGACCACCCGCCCGTCGTAAAGCATGATGATGCGGTCCGCCACCTTCGAGGCCACGTGCATGTCGTGGGTGACGACGATCGAGGTGATGCTGCGCTTCCGCCCCTTGTCCGCGTCGAATTCCGCCTGGAGTTTCCCGTGGGTCTCGATGATCAGGTCGCCGATGGCGTCGGCCATGATCGGATCCAGGCCGGTGGTGGGCTCGTCGTACAGGATGATCTCCGGCCGGCTGGCGATGGAACGCGCCAGCGCGGCCCGCTTCTTCATGCCGCCGGAGAGTTCGCCGGTCATCTTGTCCCCGGTGCCGGGCAGGCCGACCTGACCCAGTTTTTCGGAAACGATGTCCCGTATTTTCTTCTCGTCCCTTTCGCCCGCCGCCCGAAGGGGGAAGGCGACGTTCTCGCCCACGGTCATGCTGTCGAACAGGGCCCCGCCCTGGAACAGCATGGACATGCGCTTCCGGAGCGCGCCCAGCTCGTCCATATCGAGCGAGCCGATATCCTCGCCCTCGACGGTCACCGTCCCCCGGTCCGGATCGAGCAATCCGAGCATAAGCCGCAGCGTAACGCTCTTTCCCGTCCCCGACGGCCCGATGATGACCAGGCGCTCGCCGCGCCCGACCCGGAGGTCGACGCCGCGCAGCGGCTCGATGCGCCTGCTCCCGGCGCCGAATCCCTTATGGACGGCGGAAAACACGATGACCGCGTCGGCGTCGTCCGGGCGCGAGCCGCCCGCGGCGCCGGCGCCGTTCCCGTTTTTCGCCAGAGTTTCGAAATCATCGCGAGTCATGCGCGCCGGCTTTCCCCAAAAGCCCACTTTCACCTGAACTTTCGCCAATTGGGCATTCAAACCGCCGAATGCCCAGTTTGTAAAAATCACAATCCTTGCGGCACAGGCGTTTCCGATTTTTGTAAAGTGGCGATTGGCGGTTTAATCGCCACTTCGCAAAACTTCACTTTCACCATCCTACCCGCCGAACAGCGCGGTAAAAAGGCGCATCCCCCCGGTCCAGACGAAATCGCCGGCGGTTTCGAGCACATCCCATATGGAACGGAAGTAGTAGAGCAGAATCGAAAGTATGAAGTTCAGCATCAGCACCGCGATGCAGGAAAACACGTTGGCCGAGGTCGTCGCCTTGCCCACGCCTTCCGCGCCGCCGGTGGTGGCGAGCCCGTTGCGGCAGCAGAGGAGGGAAATCGCGCCGCCGAAAACGAAGCTCTTCGACAGCGCGTGGACGAAATCGTAGGAATCGATCCAATCGACGATCTGCACCCACTGGTAATGGAATTCCGCGCCCTGGATCAGAACGGTCATGAACAGGCCCGCCCCGATGCCGATGAGGATCGCGAACATGGTGAGGACCGGGGTCATGAAAAAGCTCGCGAGCACCCGGGGCAGGACGAGATAGTTCACCGGATCGGTGCCCATGGTGTCGAGCGCGTCTATCTGCTCGGTGACGTTCATGGTGCCGATCTCGGCGGTGATCGCGCACCCGACGCGGCCGGCCAGCATCAGCGCGACCAGGACCGGCGCCAGCTGCCAGACCATGGCCTTGTAGACGATGGCCCCGGTCCACGACCCGACGCCGAGGCTGATGAACTGGTTGTAGAACGTATAGGACATCACGCCGCCGACGAAGGCGCCGGTGGTGAGTATCACCGGCAGGCTTTGCACGCCGATGAAGTAAAACTGCTCCACGGTTTCGCGCTTGTAGCGAACGCCGCGCGCCAGCCAGTGCAGGCAGCGCAAAAACAGGATGGCGATCTCCCCCAGGCCCCGCATGCCGTCGGAGACCAGCTTCCCAAGCGCGATGATGGACCCGAGCATGCTTTCCAGACCGTCTCCCATCCGGCGGGCGGCGAACGCGATCCCCCGCGCGGCGACGTCACGCCCCGGGGGCGGACCCGCATCCGGACAATCTACGATAAAAGTGGAAATATGGCAAGCGGACTTTTGAAGAAAATCGGGCCAACCGCCGCCCGATTTCCTCCAAAACGGAAAGGGTGCGGCCCGCCGCGGTCATTCCTCGGCCGCGCGGGTCCGCCAGTCGGCGTAATACCCCGCATTCCAGCGCGCCACCTCGTCGCCGGTTATGCGGGAACGCGCCACCGTGCGGATGACGGCCGCCAGGTCCAGGGTCGCCATGTGCGGATCGGCGTTGACGACCAGGAAATCGTATTCGCCGACGCGCTGCATTTCATTCCGCGCGATCGCCAGGCGCCGCTCCACGTCCGCCTCGCTCTCGGTGCCGCGCCCGACCAGGCGCTCGCGGAGGATCTCCGGCGTCGGGGGAACGATGAATACGAAAATGGCGTCCGGGAAAAAAAATTTCACCGACTCGGCCCCGTCGACCTCGATGACCAGGAGCACGACGCCGCCCCGGGCGAGATTCTCCTCGAGCTCCCGGCGCGGCGTGCCGTAGCATCTGCCGTTGAAGGTGGTGTATTCGAGGAATTCCTCGTTGTCGATCCGGCGCCGGAATTCCTCCGCGCTCAGGAAATGGTAGTCCCTGCCGTCCACTTCGCCGTCCCGCGGGGAACGGGTGGTGGCGGTCACCGCCCTGCGGGTGTTGGGGCGCATTTCGACCAGGCGCTCGGCGATGGTGGATTTGCCGCTTCCCGCCGGCCCCGAAAGCACCACCAGCAATCCTTTTTTCAGAGGCATGTCCCCGCCTTCCCCGGTCGTTCCACCCGCCCGGGCGGTGCGCCGAATCGGCTCAGACGATGTTGGCGCTTTGCTCCTTGATCACCTCCACCGCCAATTTCGCGCGGACCGCGCCCTGGACGATCCCGGTGTCGTTGGTTTTCGACGCGGTGGTGTTGATCTCGCGCAGGAATTCCTGGGCGATGAATTCCAGCCGCTTGCCGACTTCCCCGCCCTCGCGGATGGCCTGGCGGTATTGCGCGATGTGGCTCGCGAGCCGGTCGAGTTCCTCGCGGATGTCGGCGCGGTCGGCGATGAGGCACATCTCCCGCTCCAGCGCCTGGTTGTCGGCGGCGCTGAAGCCGTTCGGGCAAATTTCGGCCAGGCGTTTTTCCAGGCGTTCGCGCGCCCTTTCGAGCGCGCGGGGCGCGAGCCGGTTGGTTTCGGCGACAAACGCCTCCAGCGGGGCGGCCTGGCCGAGAAGAACCTCCGCCAACGCCCTCCCCTCCGCGAGGCGCATGGCCTTGACCTGGCCGGTCGCGTCGCGCAGCGCCGTTTCCACCGGCCGCCATTCCTCCGGGGAGAGCGGTTCCTCGGCGCTCAAGTCGAAAACGCCGGGTATGCCCGCGAGGTCGCCGGCGGCAAGGTTGTCCGCAAGGTCGAGTTCGGCGGCGAGCCGGCGCAGGGATTCCACCGCCGAGCGCGCCGCCTCGGCCCGGATCGGGCGGGCGGCGGCGGCGGCGGGGCGCTCCACCGAAACGTACGCGTCGACGGCGCCGCGCCGCAATTCCGCCGAAAGGTAATCGCGCAGCTTTTTCTCGCAGGGCCCGAGGCTCGGCCGGGCGCGGACCGCGATTTTCAGGCCCCGGTTGTTGACCGACTTCACCTCCATCTTGACCAGGTAGCCGTCGGCTTCCACCTGGGAAGCCCCGAATCCGGTCATGCTCAATATGTCCGCCATCGCGTCCTCGCTCGGGTTTCAGGCTTTTTCCACCGCCATGCCGCCCGGCAGGCGCTTGATCCGCTCCAGGTCGGCAGCTTCGATGCGGGCGGTGACGATCACGTCGGAATCCTCGTAAACGCTCTTTTCGACCCTCGCGAGCCGGTTCAGCAGCGCGAACCTGCGGCCATCGCCGGAAGCGAAACGCACCCGCACCGCGCGCATGCCGGTCTCGGCTTTTCCCCTGAGGCAGGCCAGCAGCCCGCCGATGCCCTCGCCGGTGAGCGCCGACACCGGGAACGCCGGCGACAGGCGGTTCGCGAGCGCCTCGAGCCTTCCGGGCGCCGGCGCCAGGTCCGCCTTGTTCAGGATGTGGATCCGGGGAAGCCCGTCCATGCCGAGTTCGCGCAGCGTCGCGTCCACCGCGTCGGCCTCCGCCAGGGCGAAGGGGCTGGCCGCATCCGCGACCTGCAGCAACAGGTTGGACCTGGCCGCCTCCTCCAGGGTCGCGTGAAAACTCGCCACCAGGTGGTGCGGGAGACGGCGGATGAATCCGACCGTGTCGGAGATGAGCATGTCCGCGCCGTCCCCGAATTCGAGGCGGCGGGTGAGAGTGTCCAGGGTCGCGAACAGGCCGTCCCGCACCAGCGCGCCCGCCCCGGTCAGCCGGTTGAGCAGCGAGCTTTTCCCCGCGTTGGTGTAGCCGACCAGGCAGGCGGAGAACGCCGCGTCCCGGGTCATGACCTCGCGCTCCCTGCGCGCCTCGATTTCGTCGAGATCGCGGCGCAGCGACCCGATCTTCCGGCGGAGAAGCCGCCGATCGGTCTCGATCTGGCTTTCACCCGGGCCGCGGGTGCCGATGCCGCCGCCGAGCCGCTCGAGATGGGTCCACTTGCGGGCCAGCCGGGGCAATTCGTATTGCAGTTGCGCGAGTTCGACCTGGAGTTTCGCCTGGTGGGTCCGGGCGTTGGACTGGAAGATGTCGAGAATGACCTCGTTTCTGTCGATCACCTTCCCGCGGCAGGCGGTCTCGACCGCGCCGAGCTGTTTCGGGGAAAGATCGTCGTCGACGACGATGGTGTCGGCGGCGGCGGCTTTCGCGGCGGCGGCGACTTCGGCCAGCTTGCCCCGGCCGAAATAAGTGGAGGACGCCGGCCGGTCGCGGCGCTGAATCGTGCGCCCCGCCTCCTCGCCGCCGGCGGCGTCGACCAGACGGCCGATTTCATCCAGGGGATCCTCGCCGACGACGGTGCGTTCGGGCGTGACGACGGCACATAAAAAACAGCGTTCCCGATGGAGGGATATCTCCTTGGCGTGGGTGCGATCCGGCATCTGCCCGCACATCCTTTGTCTTATGCCCGCAAGTGTTGCGAAGCGGCGATCAAGCCGCCAATCGCCGCTTCGCAAAAATCCAAAACGCCTGTGCGTGGACTTTTGGAGAAAATCGGGCCAACCGCCGCCCGATTTCCTCCAAAGAAGTTACCGCTTACGGACCAATGGGTTGATTTTTCGTCAGGTCGGGCGATACCGCCGACCTTGCAATAAATCCCGACGCAAAATGCAAACCCAAGAAGCTTTGGAGAGAATCAAACGGCGGTTTGTTTGATTTTCTCCAAAAGTCCACCGCAAAAGTCCGCCGCAAGGATCGCGATTTTTGCAAATTGGGCATTCGGCGGTTTGAATGCCCAATTCGCAAAAGTCCGCTTCATCATAGCCGGCCGCAAGGGAATGTCAATCTTCGTCGCGCGCAAAGATCCGCCGGGCGTTCCGGAGGCGGATGATCGGCTTGGCGCGGTCGGCGTCGGGCGCCCCCGGGCGGAGGCCCCCCGGCGTCCGGAAACCGGCGAAAGCCCGATCCCGGGATCGGGCTCCGTCGGAGCGGCCGGGGGTGAGGCCGCGCGGGAAAACCGAATGCATCCTTCGCCGTCGGGCGTTCGCGGGCGCTAGCGCATCGCGACCGGTTCGACCCCGGTGATGGAACTCATGCCGAAAATGTTCGAGGCGGCCGGATCGATCAGGATGTCGACGCGGCGGTTGAGCTTCTTGCTCGCCTTGTCGGTGTTCGGGACGATGGGCCTGAGCTCGCCCCAGCCGGTCGGATACATCAGCATCGGGGGGTAGCCGGCGCGGCGGAGCTCGTCCACCACCGACTTGGCCCGCAGCAGCGACAGGTGCAGGTTGTCGCTGACGCCCTTGCCGCGCAGGGCCGGGTTCCGGATCGGATCGTTGTCGGTGTAGCCGACGACCATCAGGAACAGGTTCTCGCCGGCGAGGATTTCGGCCATGCGCCGGATCGCGTTCCGGGAATTCGGGTTCAACTCGTACTTGCCGGAGTCGAAGAAGAAGTCGCCGGGAAGCTCCAGCCGGTTGCCGACCACCACGCCGCCGAACTGCTCGGCGAGGGCGGACAACTGCTGGGCGACCTTGTCGGACATGCCGCGCGAACCGGTGCTGGCGGCGATGTTGCGCAGACGGGGAATTTCGTTTTCGTAAATGCCGAGCTTGCGGTTGACGGCGTCGAGATCCAGCGCCACGCGGTCGGCCCGGGCGTTGGCTTCCTGGATCTGGAGCTGCGCGTTGCGCGAATCGTTTTCATACTGGATCAGGAGCTGCTTGAGCCTGGCGTTTTCGTCCTCGACGGAGGCGAAATCGTCGTAAACCGGCTCCCGGCAGCCGGCGAGAAGGAATGCCGAAAAAAGGACCGCCACAATGACGAAAAGGGCACGTACCCGCATGTTGACACCCCCTTGATAACGACACGGCTCCGAAGGACGGGGAATGCCGGCTCCCGCGGCCGAAATTCCCAACCCCCGTCGCCGTGCGACTTGGCGGCCGCCACGGCGGCCGCACCCGCATCAATTGCCGTGTTTCAACATATCTTTTCGACTTTTTTCGGCGTTTTCAATCCTTTTTTTAATTCAACCCCAACCGCATCCCCCGCCGGCGGGGGCTAAGCGCGCGCGCCGTCTCCGGTTATCATTCCGGAGCGAATTG
>JAISXA010000196.1 GCA_031270685.1 Planctomycetota bacterium | reverse complement strand
GCTTACGGACCAATGGGTTGATTTTTCGTCCTGTCGGGCGATAGCGCCGACCTTGCAATAATTCCCGACGCAAAATGTAAACCCAAGAAACTTTGGAGAGAATCAAACGGCGGTTTGTTTGATTTTCTCCAAAAGTCCACCGTTAGGAACGACAGGATATTGAAACAACTATGCGGCCAGTTTCAGGTAATTGGCATGAATAATTTGGGATAATGGAGATCGCCATGTTTAAAAAAGTAAGCGGCCAAAATACTGTTTCTTCGCAACAGATCTCAAAGCCCGGAGTCGGCAGCATAGGATCGCATTCGGTAACCATCGGAAAGAATCCACCGTTGCGGTTGGACAAGATTAAAGGTGCGAGTATCCCATTTCAGGGTTTTTTAAAAGCAACAAAAATTACTCGTTCCAATATTGCCGTGGAGCAAAATACCACTGCCACTCTTAAAGAGTTGTCCAAGCATTCGCCGGATCCCAAACTGCTGCTCGCCCACCTCAAATCCTACCAGACCAGCATGAACCGCCTGGTGAACTTCCAGGCGCGGCAAGGGCATATGGATCAGCTCGCAAAGGAGGCGTTCGGCGAAGGTCTCAAGGGCTTGAGCAACACCGAGCTTGCCGCCTCCTATCAGTCCATCATTTCCAAGGAGATCGCGCTGCTCAAGCTTGCCCTGGAAATCGAGGTCGGCAACGATCCTTTCAATGTCGCCGCCGCCGACGCGTTGAGCAATTTGTATGTGCTCGAAGCGGCCATCATCAATGAGGTCGTCCTCAGAACGGTGATGCATGAGGCGCGCGACGCGGTGACGGACGACAAGGACATGTCGGCCCGCAATCTCCATACGATGACCGTCAAGGCGGCCCTCGGCGACATCCACAGCGGAAAAGCGACCGAGGTGTCGGAAGCCAAGCTTAAGGACATGCTTTTCACCGGAATCGAACCCAGGGAAATCGGAGACGTTCTTCGCAACAGCGAATTGACGATGAATCTGAATGTCAATGCGCTGTTCAAGGATGAAAAGCTTATCGACATGGACGAGAGGTGGCAGAACATATTTCACATCAACGAGGATACGCGGGAACAACTCAAGGGCAAGGAGTATACCACGTTTCGCGACTCGGTGGAAAGGAACGCCTTCCCCTCCCTCGACGTCGAAGACCTGCATCCTGACGAGAGACCGACGTACGCAGCCATCAATACTAGGAGAGGAATGGATGGGCAGGCGG
This sequence comes from Planctomycetota bacterium, assembly GCA_031270685.1. Taxonomy (GTDB): domain Bacteria; phylum Planctomycetota; class SZUA-567; order SZUA-567; family SZUA-567; genus JAIRTL01. Next base: position 3,646 of record JAISXA010000196.1, on the reverse strand, counting down.
CAAATTATGGCGGAGTGATATTCGTGTTGAAAAAGGAGGTGGCGAAACGCTCCACGTACACGCTGAACGATACATTCAAGGCGGTTCCAATGAATGTCACAAAAGATAAAATCAACGCCTTCTATGACATGCTCGCGGCTATCCCGGAGGAAAAGGTTCCGGCCGGTTTCCGCGAGGATCTTCGTAATGAGGAATCCCTGCTGCGGAAGAGCCTGGATGGAATGTTTCAGACCATAGAGGCAAACGGCAAAATGGGGAAGGCCCTTCCCATCGTGTCGTTTCCCGATATCGAGGATATTCTTGTCAAGTATACCGCCGTTGCCAAAAACGATAAAGGCATGCAAGACGCGGACATAGAAGCTTTCAATCACTTGGCGAAAACGGCTTTGTTTGAAACCTTCAAGGATCCCGACGCAATGAAGAAGATTGTCGCCACCTACGACACCCTGGAAAACCTTCTGCCTTTCACCGATGAACTCGATGGCGCGAAACTGGCTCGGATGGCCATTTCCGCCAAAACGGGCGAGAACACGCCGGTCAAGCTGGGCGACAGTTATTTCGAAGCGCAAATCCACGGTGGTTTCATTCCGAAACGCGACGTGGCGGAAATACGCTTTCAGATCACGGAATTCACCGACAGGAAAAAAAACAACGATATAGATATCGACCGCCTCGGGCAGCTAGTCAAATTTGCGAAAGAGAACGGCATTCCGATGACAGCGATTATCGCCAATGACGACAGGGAAAAGGAGTACACCGATATCCTCGAGGGGATCGGGATCGAGGTGATCTCCAGCAAGACCTATGATTTCGAGCATGGCAAGGCGAACAATCACGATTTCAAGGTCGGAAAAGAAATGAGACAGACACATCCCTCTGTCGCAAAGCTTAAGGAGGAGGCGAATAAGCTGATAGAAAACGACGATATGCTTTTGGAGCGCTTGGAGACGCTGTTTAAAGAAGAGCTGAAGGATATTACCGACGAGGAATTGCGCGCGATCGGCATGGATGCCCGCCACAAGATTCCGCTGGGCGGCGCGGCTTTGGCAAAAGTCCGGAATAATTTCAGCGCCACGATTATGAAAGCTTTGCGAAAAGCGGAGACAACGAACGAAATCGTCAACGCCGACACCCTGATTAACGATCTTTTGCGGGAAGCTGCCGGTGAAATGCTGGCGACCAAGTTCGATTTAATGAATGAGGTGGCAAAGCTGGAGTTCGACGCGCCGGATCACAGGGTCGCCTTCGGTGCCTGGGTGATGAATGCCGGCGATTTGAACCGGGACGAAATGCGCACAATTTACCTGGGGACGATACAGTTTAAAAACGTCCTGAAGGACGCCGCAGGTGATCAGCGGAAGCTATTGAGCGGTTTTGCCGGATTCTATTTTAAATTCTATGCGGATTTACATGTTGCGCGTCCAAAGAAAAAAATGGACGATAGAGACTGGACGTATAGTAACTACGAACGGGTCGCTTCGGTAACAACGAGCATGCTTGCCGCCACGGATCGTGATACGCTGGTCGCTCTCCGCGCGTTCCTGACGTCAAAGGAGACGCAGGACTTTGTCGGATTCGCCGCCATGCAGATGCAGAAGGCGGAAGACGTCGATCCCTTTTTGCGGGCCGAGGTGCTTGGTGTGGCTTTATTCCTCGACAAGATTGAAAAATATGTGGACAAGGCGCTGGGGACCGGAGTGGAAGGCGGTGGCGTACTTGCCAATATAGTTTCAAAAAAGGGGCATTTTGAAGGCGATACCGAGGCGACCAGGCAATTGCTGGCGCAACGCTTTCCCAAATTCGAAGATGAATATTCGACAAAATATCCGCGGGGAATCCATTCGTAGTGGATCGACGAGGAAAGCCTTTATTCCCACGTTTCCCAAGGAGTCCACATGCCCGTACTAAGCGCTCTCATCGGCCAGCTGGGCGTCGCGCTCGGTCTTGATTCACTGGAATTGGAGGACGGTCGCCAGTGTTCGCTGGTTTTCAACGACGCGCGGCGGGTAACCATCGACTATTCTCCCGAAAATCGGGAAGTGATTTTTTCCGGTGTGATCGGCCCCGCCTCCCGCTATCAATCGGAGGCGGGGTGCCGCCGACTCCTTTCCATGTCGCTTCTTGGAGTCGAAACGGGCGGTGCGGCGTTTGGCTTGGCCGAAGACACGGACGAACTGCTTCTCTGGAAGCGGTTCGACGACGCCTTCGCCGACGCGACCGATATTGTCCGGGCGCTCGAAAGCTTCTACGCCAGAATGGAGTATTGCGCGGCGACCCTGAACGATGTTACGAATGTGGTATCGAAACCGGATGACGCACAACCGGGCACGCAGCCATACATGGGCATGAGGGTATAATCCGGACTTATTCATACGACCGTAGTCGTCATGTCTGTTTGGCTTCGCGAGCCGTTTATGACGTGTATTTGCGCTGTTGAGCGTCCCGACGTACAGAACTCCCCCTTTCCCCCGGAGCGAGTCCTCCGCTGGGCGCAACCACCTGGCTATGATTCGTTCACATCCGGGGATGGAATTTCAGGAAGGCGTGACTTGGCGGCGGCATGAGAAAGCCGGGGTTTGGGGCAATCGAGCGCTCCGCGTTGCGCCAGCGCCGGAGCCGTGAGAGAAGCGCCAGCCACAGCGGCGCTATTCCCTCGGCGAGGTCGAACCACAGTCGCCGTCCGCCACGGATGAGCACCGCGCCGGCCTTGGGGACGACGCTCCGGAAGCGGGTCAGGTCGAAGCCGCCTTCCTCGGGAGTGTATGGCGGATTGGGTCTGGGGTCGGCGGCGGATTCCATCTCTCGCCGAAGCACTTCGAGGAGGTTGAAAGCGAGCAGGGAGAGGAGCAGGGTGACCTCGTTCTTGGCGAAAGCGTCCTGGGACAGGTTGACGCCGAGGGCGTTCCATTCGCCGAGGTGGTCCTCGAAGGTGCCGCGCTGGCGATAGTGCGCCAGAAGCTTCCGGGGGGACATTCTTTTCGGCGGCCAGTTGGTGACGATGAAGAAATAGTGTGGGAAAAGCGAGAGACAGCCGTTTTTATCCGGCTGGTCGACAACGACTAGGACGACGCGGTATGCCTTATCCCAGCCGGGGTTCTTGTATCCTCTTAGTTCGACGGCGAATTCGTAACCCTTTTTCGGCGGGCGTCCGACCGGACGGGAGAGCCAGGGAGCGGCCAGCCGGTCGAGCACGGCGTTGTTGGGGAGACGGACGGCGAAGCGCGCCCCGGCACGGTCAATCCGATTCAGGATGTCGGCGGCGGCGAAGCCGGCATCGAGACGGAAGGCGACGGTCCTGGCGAGGGTGCGGGCTTTGTCGAGGGTGTCTTGGAGTCGACTTTTAAAGGACATCGGGCCAACCGCCGCCCGATTTCCTTTAAAGATTCAACCGCTTTCGTTTCAATGGGTTGTTTTTTCGTCAACTCGGCCCGAACCGGCGACGTTGCAAAAAAAACATGGCTGCAACAAACACCCTGAAACTTTGAGTAATCAAACAGCGGTTGGTTTGATTTCCTTCAAAAGTCCACTAATATGGATGTTGATCATTCAAGCCGCCTTGGCGCAGCGGTAGCGCGGCGGTTTTGTAAACCGCAGGTCACCCGTTCGAATCGGGTAGGCGGCTCCAATGCTTCATCCCTTGCAACCC
>JAISXA010000035.1 GCA_031270685.1 Planctomycetota bacterium | reverse complement strand
GCCGCCAGCAATTCCATGCGGTACTCCCTTGGCGTTTTCCGCATATATTTCTTGAACACCTTGGTGAAGTAGCTCTGGTCCTTGAAGCCGCTGTCGAAGGAGATCATGTACAGGCTGCGTTCGGTGCGCGCCAGCAGTTCCGCCGCGTGATCGACCCGCATCCGGTTGAGAACGTCGGTGAATGTCTCCCGCATCTCCCGCTTGAATTGCCGAGAAAAATGCGCGTTCGACATGCCGACCGCCGAGGCGGTCGCATCGCGGGAGATGTCCTCGGCAAGGTGCTGGTGCATATAGTTGAGGGCGGTTTTGAGGAACATGGGCGGCGAAGCGTTCTGGTGGTCGTGGATCGCGTCGATCAGTCGTTCGAGCGTGTTCCGGAGCCACGGCGCGAGGGTCTCGTCGGATTGAATCGCCGATAGTTCGGTGAATCGCTCGTAGTTCGCCCCGAGGATGGCCGCGGCGTCGCAACCGGCCTCGACGGCGGCGCGGCACATCAAAACCACCAGCTCGAGGAAAAAACTCTTCAGCAGCGCCAGATCGTCCCCGGCTTGGGTGAGCAGCACGACCAGGATGCGGTTAAGCGCCTCCCGCGCTTCTTCCCGCGCCCCTTTCCTGATGGCGGCGAGCAGGGCCGGCTCCTCTTTTATGTAAATGGACCGGAAATCGGCCGCGTGGAACTTGAACGCATGTATCGAATCCGACCCCGGATTTTCAAGCTCGCGGCTGCGAAGCAGATGCAGCAGCGGCGCGTTGGTCAGGTTGAAGTCTTCGAGAAAACGACACAGATCGACGGCCGCCGCGCGCACCATGTTCTCGCCGCCGCCCAGTTCATCGGCGCGCCGCTTCCGGACGCTAGCGACGACCCCGCCGACCAGACGGGTATTGAGCAGAAGCGGGACGCCCCAGATGAAAGATCCGCCATATTCCTCGACCAGCGGTTCGCCGCGCCTGAGCGCGCCGTCGATCGCCGCGCGACAGGCGGACCGAAACGCCCCCGAATCGGCGTCGGCGTCGATTTTGCCCATGACCTTGCGCCCCCGGGGATTGAGGACGGCGAGGGCGGCCGGCCATTTTTTTTCATACGCCTGGCGCAACTTCCTGAAGATCGCCGGCGAAATCAATTTCCCGAGCGAACCCGGTATGGCCAGTTTTATGATGTAGTCGTTCATCCTCGACGCGCTTTGCCAAAGACGGAACGAGGGCGGCGGCGGAGCGACGGTTACTCTCGAAGCCAATGAACGGTTGTCGTAATGCATTTTATGCATTCTATCCGAAGTTTTGCAAAGCGGCGATTAAATCGCCAATCGCCGCTTTGCAAAAATCAAAAACGCTTGCGCCGCAAGGAGCGCGATTTTTACAAATTGGGCATGCGGCGGTTTGAATGCCCAATTTGTAAAAGTTCACTATGTACGGGACTATTTTCCGCCATTTCTTAAGAATCGTCATTTTCCTCCAGAGGTATGACCGCGGATGAAGGCAGCATTCTCATGCCGCCGCCCGACGAATACGAAGAGCCGTTCATCCCTCGTGGCGTGGATGACGCGGAAGTGGTGATGATTTTCTTGACTTTCATCGCGCCCGGTCGAGGGGCGTCGATTCCGGCCACATGGGAAGGCTGCTGGTTCTTCCCCACAACCAGGGCCACCAAATCGCCGACCATCCCGTTCAAGTTGTCCGCCTGGGCGGTCAGCCCCTCGGCCGCGGATGCGGACTCCTCGGCGGTCGCGGCGTTTTGTTGCGTAACCTTGTCCATTTGGGCGACGGCGTTATTCACCTGATCGACGCCCTGAGCCTGCTCGTTGGTGGCGGCCGTGATTTCGGTGATAAGGCGGGCGACGGATTCCGAACCTTCCTGGATTTCCTTGAAACTTCCGTTAAGTTCGCGGGCGATCTCCGAACCATGTCGAACATTTTCGACCGTTCCCTGAATCAATTGCGTGGTATCCCGGGCGGCCTGGGCGGAGCGGCCCGCGAGATTGCGGACCTCGTCCGCGACAACCGCGAAACCTTTGCCCGCTTCGCCCGCGCGGGCTGCTTCGACCGCCGCGTTAAGGGCAAGCAGATTGGTCTGGAAGGCGATGTCCTCGATGGTCTTGATGATTCGGGAAATTTTCTCCGCCGATTCGCTGATTGAACCCATGGCGCCCGTCATGTTGCCGACCGCTTCGGCGCCGGCGGAAATGCGTTTGTTGTTGTGCGCCGTGGTGTCGTTCGTTTTATTGGCGTTGTCGGCGTTTTGCCGCGTCATGGAGGCCATTTCCTCGAGCGCCGAGGACGTTTCCTCCAAGGACGCCGCCTGCTCGGTCGAGCCTTCCGCCAGGCTTTGCGATGCGTCGCTTATTTGATTGGATGCGGAAAGCACTTCCCGGGAAGCGGTTGACAACCCGTCGATGATTCTGTGGAGGCTCCTCACAATGGCGCGGACAACCAGGACGGACAGCGCAATCCCCACAACGATGCCAAAAACGCCGACCGACATTATAAGCGTGTTGACCGTGCTCGAAAGCTGTCTTCCGTTCCCTGTTTCACGGTGTATCGAAGCGGCGGAAACATCCAGCAAACCCACAATGAACTGAGTGAAATCGCGTTCGGCCACCGCCCCGGTGGTATTGAAAATCTCCACGGCGCGGCCTTCGGTGTTGCGTTGAGCCAGCGGGCGGATTTCTTCAACGATGGCGACGCCCTGACGTTGGAGCAACCGGAGGATTTCGGCGGCTTCCGCGCCCCCTTCGTTCGCCGGCACGGCTTCGGCGACCCGGGACAGGCGATCGTCGACCTGTCCGATAAGCTGGAAAATGCCGTCCTCATGGGCTTTTTTCCGAACCGGATTCGGATCCGTTATGAATTTGACCGCGGCGTTTTTGAAGGCTTGCAGATTCACCGCCGCCCCGCGAAGCGTTATGGCCCACGCGCTGATTTTCCTGTCCTCATTCAACCGGATTCTTTCAACCAACGCCTCGATTTTGTCTTCAATATCGTCCCAGAAGGGTTCCGATGCCTCTAAAATTTCCCTCGCCTTGTTTGTCGCGTTCTCGAGGGCCAAGCGGGCGATTTCGTCCGTAACCTCGACATATTTTTTCCAGCGCTCGAGTATGCCCGGGGCAGCCCCTTTTTGAACCTCCGAAAGGACGGCCGGCAAGTTCGCCCGGAACGAGGCGAGTTCCTCGTCAAATAGTTTTTCCAATTCCGCAAGGCGTCGCGCCGGAGCCTTCATGGCTTCATCCCCGGTTTCCAAGAGAAGCGTCTGAAGGTTGGCTTTTCTCTCCATTTGCAAGTTGCTTAAATTGTTAAGGTTGATGGAACGGTTGGCCAATCCCGTCATGGTGCCCAAACCCTCGTTGAGCCGGCCAATGCTGTAAAGCGACAAGCCCGTGATGGCTGCGGCTATAAGGATCAGAAGGAGAACGACGAGGTAGATCTTTTTCGACAGCGACATGGTTAACCCTTTCCGTTTACTATACTTATGACATTGGTTGGCGTGTAATCATTTGGAGTGGCCTTTTGAGTGGACTTTTGGAGAAATCGGGCCAACCGCCGCCCGATTTCCTCCAAAGATGTTACTGTTTAATAACAAAAGGCGGCGAAAATGTCAAGTTGGTTGTTCTCGGCATTTAACAACACGCTCTAAAAGTTCGGGAGGGAAGCGGGAGCCCCGCACCCCGACTCGGCCGAATTTATGGATTGGCCGGCGGCGCGGCAAGCCGCGGTCGTCCTCCAGGCGGTTCCATCATCGCCGCAAGGCCGGCTCCGCGACCAATCCGTTTTCGCAGCGCGTTTTCCCGGACTCGACGGTGCGGCGGAGGCGTTCCTTGTTTTCCGGGTTCATGGCGTTCTTGTTGGGATCGTGGTGCAGATGGCAGCAGAGGCCGGCGAACCTGAGGTTGTAGCGCCTGACGCCGCTGTTCAGCAACCGCGCCGCGAACTCGTGGTCCTCCGATCCCCAGCCGACGAAATCCTCGTCGAAGCCGTTCACCTTCACCGCGTCCGCGCGCCAGACCGCGAAATTGCAGGTGCGGACCCTGTCCACACCGCGCGCCTCGTCGGAGAACCAGCGCGACAACGCGCGCGACCGGATCAGGTTTTTGCGATTGCCGATCCCGGAGGCGTGCGGGGCGGGCCAGAACCGTTCCGCGGCTAACGCGGTTTCGGTCAAACCGGGCATGATGATCGCCCGCGTGCCCTGGACGAAACGCCCCGGCCGCGCCGCCGCGACATGGTCGGCGAGGAACTCGGGGTGCATGACAATATCGCCGTCGACGAAGACGATGTAGTCGCCCTTAGACTCGCGGATAGCGCGGTTGCGCATGCTTCCGGCGCGGAATCCGTCGTGCTCGCGCCAGGCATGGACGATGGGCAATCCCCGCTTTTTCGCCGCGGCGACCACATCCGCCGTCTCCTTTCCGGAGCCGTCGTCGGCGACGACGAGCTCCGATGGCGCGACGGACTGCGCCGCCGCGCTGCGCAGCGCGGCGGCGAGGTGTTCGGGTTGATTGTAGGTGGTGACGACGAGCACGGTCCGCATCAATGTCCATGTTCCGGCTTATATTCCGCCGCCTCGAGCGCCTTCCCCGCAAGTTCGCCGCCCGCCTGTCTCGCCTCCGCCAGCAACTCCGGCGTCGGGCGGTAGGGGCATTTCAGCGGCGGGCGGATTATCTCGTATTTGCCGCGCCTCAGGTATTCCTCGACCTGGTCCGGACCGCCCTTCGCGGCCCAGCCGTAAGATCCGAAGGCGAAGGCGGCCTTGTTGGGGACGCGCATGCCCTCCATGTAGACGAGCGCCGCCGCCGCGGTCGGCATAAGCAGCCCGTTCAGGGTCGCCGATCCGAACGCGAACGCGGCCGCGTCCATGAAGGAGGTCGCTATTTTGGTCAGGTTCGCATGCCTGACGTGGATCAGGTCGGTCTCGACCCCGGGTACGGTCGCGCCGTCGAGGATCGCCTCGCCGATTAGCGCGGTGCTGTCCCACATGGAATCGTAAAAGACGATGACCTTGCGCCGGTTCCTGTTGACCATCCACTCCCGGTAGGCGGCGAGAATTTCAGCGGCGTGCGAGCGCCAGACCAGGCCGTGCGAGGGGGCGATCATCCTGACGTCGAGTCCGGCCGCGGCGGCCATGGCCTTCCGGACGAAGTTCCCGTAGGGTATGACGATGTTGGCGTAATAGGTCTTCGCCTCCTCCATGACGATGTCGAAATCCACTTCGTCGTCGAACCGCGCCGAGGATGCGAAATGCTGGCCGAAGGCGTCCATAGAGAACAGCAGCCCGTCCTCCGGTACGTAGGTGAACATGGAGTCGGGCCAGTGGACCATGGGCGTTTCGATAAAGCGCAGGGTGCGCGAGCCGAGAGAGATCTCGTCCCCCGTCTTTACCAGCCGCCAATTCCATTCCTCGCCGCCGAAATAGCTGACCAGCGTATCGCGGCACTTCTTGTTGGTGACGAGTTCCGCCTTCGGGAACGCCTTCACCGCCATCGGCAGCGCGGAGGAGTGATCAAGCTCGGCATGATTGATTATCAGGCTGCGAATCGAGTCGGGATCGACGAACTTCCCGATGTTTTCCAGCCAACGTTTAAAAAACGGTCCCTTCACCGGGTCGATGACCGCATTCTCCCTGTCCCGGATCAAATACGAATTATAGGTGGCGCCGCGATCGGTGACGTAGGAATGAAAATCGCGTACATTCCAATCTATCGCCCCTACCCAGTCGATGTTCCCGCATAACGATGTGCGCATTTTTATGCGCCTCCTTCCAAGTGGACTTTTGAACCCTTGGGCGCCCGGGAGTAAGTGTTTTCGATGCCGGACCACCCCCGGCCCGCGTATTCGCCCGCCTACGCATCGTCCGCCGCATTGCTGTCGCGAACGCAAGGCTGGCTACCGGCTGACAGGGCTTTGTCTTCGCCGGACGGGTTTCGCACCCGCTGGACAGCATCGTCACGTTCCCGTCAGGATTACTCCTTCCTTCCCCGCGACACGGCATTGCTCGGCCGCAACCAAAAGTCCACTATAAGGCAGACGCGGTGCGAATGCAAGCGCGAACGCGGCGGCGACGATCGGCGCCGAATTTGCTTGCTTAAGAAGAAGCCGGAGGGTATGCTTACGATAGCGGTTGGCGACTCGCTATCGGTGGACTTTTGGAGGAAATCGGGCCAACCACCGCCCGATTTCCTCCAAAGATGTTACTGCTTATGAGCCAATGGGTTGATTTTTCGTCCTGTCGGGCGATGCCGCCGACGTTGCAATAATTCCCGACGTAAAATGGAAACCCAAGAAACTTTGGAGAAAATCAAACGGCGGTTTGTTTGATTTTCTCCAAAAGTCAACTATCGTCCAAACCGCCGAAAAGCGGCTTTTTCTCCGCTTCCGGTTGAAGGCGGGTTTTTTTGAAATATTTTCGCGAATTCGGGAAATATTATATAATGTCGACCATGTCCGGCGGCGGGATGGTTTAATCAATTTGCCCGCCCGGGAGACGGCGCCTTTAGCCATATAGACTTAAGTGTGATATATGAAACGTGCAATTGTTCCGCAACCGGGTTGTTTGATGCGGCCGCCGTTTTCCGCGCAGCCGATATTATCAGGGGATTGTTCCCGACCATAAATCGGGGGAAAGTCATTTTTTCCTTGACAAGATGGGGGCATTCCGGTGAAATAAACGAATGAATATATGTTGGCGATAGATTCGCCATTCCCCCATTATCGGACAAAGGGGAAAAATGGGGTTCGATAACGGGTTTGATTGAAGACATTGGGCATTTTTTTGTCGTTGCCGTGAAGGAGGAGAAGATGCGTAAAGCTTTGTTGATAGCCGCCACAATGGTTTTCGGCGCCGCGGCTTGGGCCGCCACGCCGGGTGAGGAAGTTCCGTTCAGGGAAGGCCAGCCAATGCCGCCGGCCCCTCCCGGGTTGTCCTGGTGCTTGATCCAGAAGCCCGCTGTTTATGAAAATGTAACCGAGACGGTCACCGTTCGTCCCCCCGCGACCTTCCAGGTTCCGGTTCCCGGCGAATACGCCACCAAACAGGAAACGATTCCCTGCGTGCCGGCGTATCGCGTCGGCAGGGTGATTCCCGCGCAGTTCGGTCAGGAAGCGGTCCCTTACACCTGCCAGGAAGAGTACGTTGTTCTTGAGGTCATTCCGCCCCAGTTCGCCGACGTTCCGCAGGTCGTCGAGATCTGCCCCGCTTACGAGCAGATCACCATCATTCCCGCACAGTTCCGCGACGTTCCGAAGCGCCTCTTGGTCGAGCCCGCGCGTAAGTCTTTCCAACAGGTCGCCTGCGATGACGGCAACCTTTGCTGGACCGTCTACGAGACCCCGGCCAAGTACCGCGACGTGATCACCAAGGAACTGGTCGCCGACGCCCGTGAACAGCGCACCCCGGTGCCCGCCAAAACCCAGCAGATCCTGATCCGCAAGGTCGTGAAGCCGGCCCAGGTGAAGGAAGTTCGCGTTCCCGCCAAGCAGGCGACCTATCAGCGCCAGGTCGTGACCGCCGCCGCGCGCGTCGAATGGCAGACCGTTCCGGCCACCACCCAGACCGTCCCGGTTCTCGTCGAGACCAAGGCCCCCAGCTTCACCAGCCAGGCCATCCCCGAGAAGAAGGAAACCATCACCCGCCGCGTTCTCAAATCGCCGGCGACCATGGTTTGGCGTCTGCAGAGCAACGCCACCACCTATCCCGTCCGCTAGCACGGGACAGTTGAACAGCGGCACCGAACCACAGAACGAAACGCCGACGCCGCCTGTCATTTCGACAGGCGGCGTTTTTGTACGTCAACACGTCGACTTTCAAAAACTTATCCCAGCAGTTTCCCGGCGGTTCCCTCGACTCCGAGCTCGTTCTTGATGACGTCCAGCATCGCGGCGTAGACCATCTCCCCGCCCTTTTCGGCCGATTCGGCGGAACCGCGTTCGTAGGGTTGGCGGATGTTGGTGCCGACGTTGATCTTGGCGATGCCGTTCTTGAACGCCTCGCGGAGGCATTCCTTCTGGATGCCGGAGCCGCCGTGCAGGACCAGCGGAACGCCCGCCACCGCGTTGATCTTCTTGAGGTGCTCGATATTGAGCCTGGCGGCGATTTTCTTGTCGTCGCGGCGGCCGGGCGCGACGGCGCCGTGGAAATTGCCGATCGCCACCGACAACCAGTCGACGTTCGAGCGCTTGACGAATTCCGACGCCTCGCGGGGGTCGGTGAAGCCCTTGCCGGAGGAGAACAGTTCCTCGTACGGCGGCATGGGGCCGGCCTCGTGGCCGATGACCGCGCCGAGTTCGCCCTCGACCGGAACGTTGAACCGCTTGGCGGCCTCGACGACCTTGCGCGTCGCCGCAACGTTCTCCTCGAAGGGAAGGCGCGAACCGTCGACCATCACCGATTCGTACCCCGCCTTCATCGCGCCGGTGATTTCCTCGACATAGTCGATGCTTAGGCCGTCCTCGTCGATGACCGGAACGTGGTCCAGGTGCAGCCTGGTGAAGTTCGGGTCCTTGAACTTCCCGTACTCCTCGGCGATGCGGGTGAAGCTCTCGGCCTTGAATTTCACCGTCTCCAGGCGCGCGACCTGAATAAGGCCGAACGAACCGGAGTCGCGCAGGGCGCGCACGATCGGCTCCAGCATCGGCAGGTAGGGGACATTGTAGGCCGGGACGACGATCCCCATCTTCCATGCCTTGTTGACGATTTCGCGGGTGGAGGGGTAGGGCATTTCCGTGCTTCCTTTCCTGACTTGTATGGAATACAAACAGCTCCCGAAACGGTCCCGGGGAGCGATGCGGGAAAACACCAAGTTTTTCGCAGTATACCGCCGGTCCGAAACGCCGGCAATGCGAATCGGCGAAGCGGCCGGAAGCTTGGAAAAAGGGAATTCGGTGCGCCAGGGACCGGATCAGCCTTCGGCGATGATCCGTAGCGCCTGGCCGACCGCCTCCACCACGTTCAGCGGAGCGACGACGGCGATCCTGCCGGTGACCGGCGAATAGCCGATGCCGCAGACCGGGTCCAGCCATATTTCGGGAAACACCTCCTTGCGCAGCCTGGCCAGCAATTCATCGCCGCCGCCGCTGCGGGCGGCGGCGCGGGCGGCGCCGAAGCCGGAGACGGAGAGACCTTCCCAAAAAAACTCCCGGCCGCCCTTTTCCTCCTCGATTTCCCCGTCGCGACCGGCGTCGAGGACGATGCCGCCCCCTTCGAGCAGTATGCGCTTTCCGAGTCCGGACCAGGCGCCAAGCTCACGGGAGACGACCCCCACCGTGCCGCCCCGGACAACCGGTTCCCGGCGCAACGCCTCCTCCGACGGTCGGCTTTTCCATACCAGCGCGGCGTTGGCGCTTCTGGCCACCGCGCGGGCCGCCTCCCGCGGCGGGACGCCGGTTTCGGACAGATCCAATCCAATAGCCAAGACTTCCTTCCATTCGGTGGCCCGCTCCACCCTGGCCCTGACCGGCTGCGCCGCGGTTTCCGGATTCGCGGACGCCCTCCCCGCGAGGGCGGCGACGACCTGTTCGAAGTAGACGTTCAACGGATGCGGAAGGATTGCGACCGCCTCCACAAGTTTGGTCCCGTCCTCGCTTGGAGACTCCTCAATGGCAAGGAAAGGGTGGCCGGGGAGCAGGGGAAGAACGCGCAAAAATTCGCCCAGAAGGCGCAACGTCGCGTCCATGTCCCCTCCCGGTCCGAAAATGGGGGTGATGTCGTAAAACTTGGCGGCGGATCCGACCTCGACCCAGTCGTAGCCCCTGGACATTTCAATTCTGGAGTTGCGCACCATGCGGTAGCGGCATCCGTAGCGGCGCGCGATGCATTCCATGACCTGGCGGAGCGTAGCGTCGCCGGTCACCAGATACAACGGCTGGTTTTCAACGTCGCCGGAAAAATCGGAAAGAAAGATGGCGATCTCGACCCCGGCCTGGCGTCGCATTTCCCGCGCGGCGTCGACCAGCGTTCCACCCCACACCTCAAGCCGGATCGAGCGTTCGTACGGGGGAAGCGCCGGCTCCTCGCCGGCGGCAATCCGGAGCGGGACAAGCCAGCAAAAGAACAGAAGAAGTCGGGCGGTCGGTTTTACCATCGTCCCTCCCGATCAAGTTCGTCAAGCAGCTTTTCGGCCGCTTTCCGCTCCTCGCTCGCGGAGGACAGGCGCAACGCTTCGGCGGCGAGGCGTTTCGCCTCTTCGCGGGTCGCCGGGTCGGAGGCCAGCCGGTATGCGAGCTCCAAGCGTCCGACCGCGCTTCCGGGCAACAATTGCGTCACCCTCCGCCAATGGGCGATTTCCCGATGGCGGGCGGGAGCCGCATGGGCGACATGGAGACTGGTCTCGAAAAGGGCGTATCCGATGAAAGCAAGCGCCGCGATGGAGAAAGCGTACCCGGCGACGGCGATTCGCCGGCAACCTTCCTCGTGCATCAGGTACGGCTTGGGATCGCGCTCCGCCAGGCGGAGAAAACGGACGCGTTCGGCGATGCCGAGATGATGCCACGAACGGGCGTTGCGAACATTCCCGGCGGATATCCCCAGCTTTTCGAGGGCGTTGACGAGACTGACCGCCGAACCCGTCGTCGCAAGCGAAAACAGGTCCGCCTGGCGCTCCATGTTCCGCGACAGCCAGCCGAAGACAAAGCGAAAATAGAACAACAACAGGGCGACGGTGATGGCGAAGCGCTCCAGTTCGCCGTCAAGGGGAAGAAACCCGCCGATAATCGCGGCAACGTTTATCCCGGCAAGGGTGGTGACCAGGTAAAAAAGGAGGTGGCGCTTTTTGATGTGGCCGAGTTCGTGAAGAACCACCGCCTCGAGTTCGTCCCGGCGCAGGCCGGCGACAAGCGCCGGCGTCAGGAAAAGATACCTGAACGGCGGAAGGATCCCCACCGCCGCCGCGTTCTGCATCCTGCCGCCGCCCGGTTCCCACATGTACACCCTTGAGAAGCGGGCGCCGGCGCGTTTTTCAAGTCCGTCGACAAGCGCGAGCAGTTCGGGGTCCGCGATCGGCTTGCATCCCCAAAGCTTGACGAGAAGGTAGGGGAAAGTCCAGGCGGCGGCGAAGACGAGAAACGGCAGGGCGATAAGCGCATCGGTGACCCATTCCGAAAACGCGGCGAACGGAATCCACGCCACGAGCAGGACCAGGTTGTACCTGGCCTTGTGAACGAGAAAAGACCGGCGCGTCCATTTTCCAGGAAAGGTTTCGCGGTGCAACCCGTACATCGGCAGCCAGACGCAGACGAAATACAGCGCATACGGCGCAAGGGCCAGCAACTGTATCCAGAACGAGCCGCCGCCCGCATAAAGACCGAGCCGTTCCGCCATCGCCCACGGAAACGACGAAAGCTCCAGCGCACAGGCGTAGCCGGCGACAAGGAGGACGCGCAGGAGGTTTTCCGCGCTCGCCGCCGCTAAACGCCGCTCGGCCAAGGTTCGCCCGCCGGTCCGGACGTGGCGGAGGGCTAGAAAATCGAGGCCGCCGCCCGCCAGCGCAAAGGCCGCGGCGAAGGCGGCGATCACGGCGGCGGAATAGGCCGCGGCCGGCGGCGCCGGATCCGGTTTTGCGATGTAAAAACCGAGAAACAGCATCGCCGCGATCAAATCGAAAGGTATAAGCATTCCAAAACCTTGGTCAGGGGACTGCTTCGTCCTTGGGCGCCGCATCCGGCGTTCCGACGCGCCCGACGGGCTGGCCGAGAATCGCCTTCGCCTTGGCTATCGCCGCCGCGAGAAGGCCGTCCGCGGCGCCGGCCTCCGCCTTTTCGAGATAGCTTCTGGCCATGCCGGGCTTGCCGGTATAGTGCGCCAACAGGCCGAGATGGTATTCGTACCACGCGAGTTCGTCCGGTCGCAGGTCGGAGAACACGGCCTCGAGGAATTTCTCATTCCACTCTATTTCGATCCGGTCGTAATGATCCCCGTAGAGGTGGTCGGACTGGGCATACCCGCCATTGGGCCGCGGCGAATAGACATGCCCCCACATCGGCACCTTCCCCCACCCGCCCACCTTGTCCGCCAGCTCCTTCGGAAACGGGGAAACTGGAAACGCCAGTTGATACCCGATTGAATCCCGACCGCCGCGCTTGTCCAGGTTCAGGGCGGCGAATCCCCGGTTCGTCTGCCAAAAACTGCCTTCGAAGGTTTTGAACAGCGCCCCGTCCTTGATGACGAAGCAGGCGTACCACACGGAGGTCGGATAGCTGTCGCCCCAGAAAAAAACGGCGATCGAGTCGCCCAGCTTGAGCTTGTCGGGAACTATCTGCGCCCGGGCATGGATGAACGGCTCCACCAGCGCGGGGCAGGCGTCGTATTCCGGTTTTGGCGCGGTCGGGCCGGGATGCCCCTCGAACAGCCTGGTCCGCGCGATCGGGACGCGTTTCCCGTCGGGCTGAACGCGGCAGATGAGAAGGTATGCGCTCTCAACCGGTCCCGGCCTCCGCCGGTCGCCGGACTGGACGGTGGCGATGACCGCTTCCTCGCCGACCTTGGCGTCGGCGTCGAAATCGCCGCTCGCCACGCCGCGCACCCACAGCCATCTCGGTTCGTCGAAAAGATTGATGACGTCCTCGAAGAGCGGCGCGTACAACGCCCCGTCCTCGCCGGGATGAAGGTTGCGGAAGCCAAGGGAACAGCCCGCCGTCAGCGGCAGGGGCAGCAACAGCGCCAACAGCAGGTTCGGCCGGTACACGTTCACCTCGCCTCGCTCCTTTTTCCCCGTCCCGCGGCATTCCCCGGCGGCATTATAGCGGCAACGGCCCGTTGCCGCCACTGCGGAATGCGCGCATCGGCTCCATGGGCAAGAGTCCCGCCGCCTCGGAAAGCGATCCGTACCAACCCAGCGCCCTGGCCTGGATGAGCGCGCTTCCCAGGGTGGTCGCGTTCGGAAGGGCGGTTCGGATCTCGATCCCGGTCGCGTCGGCGAGGCGCTGGTTGAGGGCGTCGTTTTTCGCGCCGCCGCCGACAATGAGAATGCGTTCGATTTTCCTTCCGGAAACGGCGGAAAGGTTGCTCACGATTTTCCCGGTGGCGGCGACGAGTCCCTCGTACGCCAGCCGGGCGAGCCGGGCGCGCCCGGGCGCCCGCAAGCCCGCGCATTCGCCCAACGCCCGGCCCATGTTTTCCGGCGACAGCAGACGGACGTCGTTGGTGTCCAGCGTCGGGACCTCGCCGGCGTCGGACAGCGCGAGCGCGTCGAATTCTTCCCAGCTCATGTCGTTGCCGTCCTCAAGCGACCATTCCCGGCGAAGCTCCTGGGCCGGCCAACTGCCGAACCCGATATGGTGCAGGATCCAGCCCGAGTCGCCGGGCACATTGGTGAGCGCCGCGTCGTACGCCGCATCGTCGACCACGGCGGCGGAGAGCTCCATCCCCGAAAGCCACCAGGTGCCGGCGCTGATCACCAGCGTATTCGCGTCCGCCCCGGCCAGAGCCCGGGCCGCGGCGAAGGCGCAAGCGGTGTCGTGCTGCGCGGGCGCGGTGACGGCGCACTCCGGGCGGCCGACGGCCTCGGCGACGAGCGGGTGCAATTTCCCGAGCGCGGCGCCCGGACCGACGATGGGCGGCATCTTGTCGCGCGGGAGCCCCAGCCTGCCGAAAACTTCGCCGCAATAGCCGCCGTCGATCCCCATTAGCTGCCCGGTTCCGATCCACGACCGCTCCGCCGCGCGTTGGCCGCACAGCCAGTAGTTGAACAGCGACGGCAGGGGAAGGAACGCGTCGGCAAGCTCCACGAGGCGCGGATGGCGCCGCGCATGCCAATACAACAGATTGACGTGGCAAAAGGATTCGTTGCGGACGCCGGTGAGGCGGAAACGCTCCCGGTCGGGGACGACGGCCTCGATCTCGGCGTTGGCCTCGATCCAGCGCGTCTCCCGACCCTGCGACGGCAGGCCGAGCAGGCTCCCGTCCCGGTCCAGCCAGACGCCGTCCGAACCCCAGCCGTTGATCCCGACCGATTCGAGATGGATGTCGTCCGGCACGGCGCGCAGCCCGGTCAGGATGTTTTCGTGGATGACGCCGGGATTCCAGTAGCGGCGGACCGCGAGGCCCGAAGCGTTTCGCTGCGACAACACATGGACGGGATGGACGAAGCGGTGGACCGTCTTCAACTCCAGAGCGTCGCCGTCGCGCGCGAGCACGCTGATCCTGCCGCCGGATGCGCCGAGGTCGACCGTGGCTATTCCCGATTTTTTCATGCCGATCCTCCTTTTTGACAGTCGACGTTCGAAGCATATAGAACCGATCCGTAGCCCACGAAATGCTCGGCGATTCCGGACGGCGCGATGTCGTGACTGGTCGCGTAGGCGAGCACGGTTCCCCGTTCCGCGCCCCGCTCCCGCGCCCATCCGGCCGCCGCCGCCGCCGCGCCCGCGCCGCACGCGCTGCCGTCCCTGGCGGCGATGGGCACGATGGCTTCGAGGTCGAGGCCGGTCAAGGCGTCCAGAAAGCGCCGGTCGTTCTTGCGCGTCCATTCGAGCGCCGGTGCGCCCACGCCGGCGGGCATGACGCCGAAGGAAGCGCCGTAATGCGTAAGGTCGGTGGACGCGACGGCGATCACGACCCTCCCCGGCGCCGTCTCCCGGACAACCCTTGACGCATTCGCGCCGAACCCGGCGGCCCCGGGAAAAAACGCGGCGGCCAGCGGGACGATCTTCGCCTCCGGGAAAAGCGCCTTGATGAAAGGCGTCTGCAATTCTATCGCGTTGTCTCCCCGGTGCGCGGCCTCGTTTTCCTCGCACAGCCCCGCATCCAGGAGCGCGTCGGCGATCTCCCCGTCGACCTGGATGTCGCCGAGCGGCGTCCGCCACTCCCCCCGCGCCCACAAACCGGGAACGGCGACGCGGAACCGGTGGACCGCGCCGAAAACGACGAAGGCATCCACCCGGACGAACGCCTCGCGCACCGCGAGATATCCGGTCGCGGCGACGCCGCCCGAATAGGCGAGACCGGCATGCGGCACGACGATGGCGACCGGCGTTCCGCGGTTCCGAAAATCCGTGCCGGCGAGCCTCCCCTTGGCGTACCGGGCGCATGCCGTCACCTCCGCGCGCAACGCGGAAGCGGACGCGGGATACCAGGATCCCGCCAGCGAATCAGGCCTCGTTCCCAAGACCGCCCTCCTCGAACAGCGCATTGTCGCGAATGATCCGCGCCAGGCTTTTCGCGAATCCCCGCGCCTCGCGGCGGCGGCCGGGATCGCGGAAGTCCACGGAAAGCAGCCCCCTCCCGCCGGAAAGTCCGCTATGCGGGGAAAACTGGTCCAGAAGCGGCGCGTAGAAGAACCCCGGGAAGCGAAATGCCGATGCGGACGTTTTTCAGCCGCTTCCTGATCTCCGCCGCCGCGAGACGGTGGGCGTCGCGGAGCCGCATCAGCGTCCGGCGAGCCAATCCGAACCGTCCCCGGTCGGAACCTGGAAACAACCCCCACACCCGGGAACTCCAGGCGTAGAACTGCGGTTCGTGGATCGTCACCCAATTGACCACCTCGCCGTCGGTGAGATCGGCGAGGCGCGCCGCGTAATCCGCGAATTGGCGCGGAAGTTCGGGGTTCAACCAGCCGCCGGCTTTCGCCGCCCAGCCTGGCAGGGCGTGGTTATGGAGGGTGAGCCACGGTTCAATGCCGAGGCTGCGCAGCTCGGCGAGCATTTCCAGATAGCGGTAGCGCTCCTCGCGGCCGAACGCGGCGCAGGGTTCCCGTTGCAGCCGCGCCCAGTCGAGCCCGAAACGGTAGGCGTTGAGTCCGAGCGAGGAAAGGAAGCGGAAATCGTACCGGTAACGCCGCCAATGCCGGGGACCGTCGTCGGGAACGCTGCCGTCGGGACCGGCGAAACCGGCCCAGTCGCTGATCGTCTCGCCCTCGGAAAAAACCGGATCGGACTGCGCGCCCCACACGAAATCCTTCGGAAACTCGATCCGACGGCGGGTATCGGTCTTGGTCGCTGCCTTGCGGGCCATGATGCAATCCCTCAATTGGACAAGGGTCCGAACACGCGTTCGATCCGCAGGCGAAGCGAATCCGCCGCCTGCGGCAGCGGCTGTCCAGCGACCTCCGCCGGCCATTCCGGCTCCCGCATGCTCCACAGCACCCGGACCGCCGCGTCGCGCCCCTTTGGGTCGCCGAGAACGGCGAGCGCCGTCGCGGCCTGCAACCGGACCCCGGGGGAGGGATGGCGCGTGAGCGGCACGATGTCCCGGTAGGCGTTGCGGGGGGCGAGATGGGCGAGGGAAATCGCGGCGTAGCCGGCAAACTCGCCGGACGCGATCCTGGCTCTGAGAAAAACGACCATCGGCGTCGACCCGCGGCCGATGGCCGGCGCGCACAGGAGAACGACGCAGGCGCGGACCGAGGGATCCTTTTCCACCTGGTAGCGGCGGATGACCGCGTCGGCGAGGCGATCCGCCGCGGCGGTCTTTCCGGCCTTCCGGGCGCGCCCCGACGCCTCGGCCAGCGTGCGCAACGCGATCTGCCGCGTGTCGATGTAGACGCTGTTGGCGTTGCGCAACGCTTCCTCCACCCCTCCCCGGGCCATTTCGGCGAGATAGGGATCGTCGCGGTAGTCCCACAGGACGTTGTCGTAACACCCGGCGAGAAGCGCGAAAAGCGGCGCGGCGAGAAGCGGCGGAAACGTTCGCGAAGTCACGATCCCCCCCCCGCCATCGCCCGCCGCAGGTCGGACGCCAGCATGGGGAAGGCGAAATCGTCGACATTGCCGTGGTTGAGCACGCCGGTCGAATCGTCCAGGCGGTGGTTCTCCGCGCCCGGCATGGGCGCGCCGTGATATACGGTCGCCGTCTGGTAGTAGTTGACGTGGGCAAGCAGCCGCAGGCCGTCCGGCGCCGGCGCGGAATCGTAGGCGGCGAAGCTGACCTTCACCCCGGGGAGGCTGCTGGCGATGACGCTGCCGGTGACCCCGGCGGCGGAGCCGATGGGACCGGTCTTGACCGCGTCGACGGTGAGCAGCAACGCCACCACGACGTCGGAGGGATCGCGGCAAAGGGTCCGGGCGGTTTCGGCGGCCGCCGTGGCCCCCAATCCATGGCCGGCCAATATGACCCGCGGCGGCAGGCCGAAACGGATCCGCTCGGCGATCTGGCTCCGAATCCACCGGATGGACATGGCTTTTTCGGACCAGAAGAACGCGGCCGCGGAGCACTGCCCGCGCCCGATCGCCTGTTGCGCCGCCCGCCTGACGCCGTCGGGCGGCGCGCCGCGGCGAAGCGGATAGGGGGAGTAGACGACGATGATGTCGCCGCCTCCGGTTTCACGGATTATCGCCGACGACTCGTTCGCGTCGCCCGGCTCCGGAAACGCCTCCGGTTCGCCGCCGCACCCCGGAATCGCGAGAGCGACGAGAATGGCGGACAGGACGGCTCTAACCCTTGTCACGGAAAATCCCCCACGCCAGATACAGCACCACCAGGATCGCCGCGAAGAAGCCTATGCTCGCCACCATCATGGACAGGGGCACCCGCCCGAAGATCGGCAGATCGCTGGCCGGCATCGCGCCCTGGCCGGCGACCAGTATTATCGAGCAGCCGATGATGACCGCGGCCGCCACGACGCCCAGGGAGAACCGGTCAAGCGCCCGGCTGATGCGCTCGACGACGTCGTGGAGATTCTCGTGATGGAAGACGATGGTGAACTTGCCAGCCTTGGCTTTTTCCACCAGATCCTTGGCGTCGTCCGGCATCCGCCGCAGCAGGGACAGGAAGCGGGTCGCCGTTCCCAATCCGCGTTTGGCAATCGACGCCGGATTGACCATCCCCAGGACCAGGCGTCTGGCGAAAGGCCGCACCGCCGCGTCGAGCCGGAACGAAGGATCGAGGCCCCGAACGACCCCGGCAATGGTCACCAGGCTCTTGGAGAGCATGACGAAGCTGCGCGGCAGGTATAAGCCGTTGCGGCGGGCCACCCCCAGTATCTCCTGGATGAGCGCGGCGAAATCGATCCGGTCCGCCGGCATGCCGAAATAGCGGTCGACGAGGTTGGCGAGATCCTGGCGGAAGCTCCGAACGTTGGCTTCGGGCGAAAACGCGCCGATCTCCGCATAGAGGTCGGCCATGGAATCGGTGTTGCCCTGGACGAGGGCGATCAGGATGAGCCCGAGAATGTGGCGCTGCTCGTCGGAAAGCCGCCCCACCTGCCCGAAATCGAGCAAACCCACGGTCCCCTCCGGCAGAACGAAGATGTTGCCGGGATGGGGATCGGAGTGGAAAAACCCTTCCATGAAATACTGGCGCATAAAGCAGTCGGCCAGGACCGACGCAAGTTCCCTTCGGACCTTTTCCGGAAGCTCCCCGGTCCGGGACAGCGAGTTCCCCCGGAGCCGCTCGAGGACGAGCACGCTGTGGGTGACGAATTCCCAGTGCGTCCTCGGGCACGTCACCCGGGGCTCCCCGGCGAACATCTCCCTGAATTTCGTCGTGTAGGAGGCTTCGCCGACGAAATCCAGCTCGTTTTCCATCGCCCGGCGGAATTCCTGGATGGTGGACGTCGGACGCATCGCCGTGAGTTCGGGTAGGTGCGTCTCGATGAGTTCGGCGAACCATTCGAGAAGGGCGAGGTCCTCCCCGATGATTTTTTCAATCCCGGGGCGCTTGATTTTGACGACCACTTCCTCGCCGCCGTGAAGGACGGCGTAATACGCCTGCCCGATCGAGCCGCTCGCCACCGCCATGCGGTCGAATTCCTTGAACGCCTCGCCCACGGTCCCGCCGAGCGCCGATTCGAGAACCGGCATCATGGTCTCCGGCGGCAACGGCTTCACCTTGTCCTGAAGGCGGGCGAAAGCCTGTTGGAAATCCTGCGAAACGATGTCGGGACGGGTCGCGAGAAGCTGCCCCAATTTGATGAAGGCGGGGCCGAGCTCCTGGAAGGCTTGGGCGAGCCGGGTGGGAAGATCGCGCCCGGCGACGTCGCCCCGGTCCTTGACCGGGTCCATGAGCCGGCCGATCCACGGCGCGTAATCATGGATCCGCATCCGGGAGAGAAAATGCGAAAAACCATGCTTCGCCAGGACAGTCAGGATCTGCCTGAGCCGAAGAATGTTGCCGTAGGTTTTATACATCTCCCAGACCCGCAAGGCACACCCCCCTTGGGCGTCGCGTTCTTCGCGCGTCGCATTCGGCCGTCCCCGACATTCGCGTTTTTCATTTTACACGCTCCCCGCTCCGGGCTCAATGCCCGGCTTTCTTTTTACGCCCCTTGCCATGGAGTCCTGCCAATCCGTATAATCGCGTTATGAACGAACGCAAGAAAACATCCGGAATCGGCATCGCACTCGGCGGAGGCGGCGGAAGGGCTTTCGCGCACCTTGGGGTGCTTTCCCGGCTCGAGGAGGCGGGAGTCCGGCCCCACTGCGTGACCGGCTCCAGCATGGGGGCGGTGATCGGCGCCCTGTATGCGCAACATCCCTCGACGACGGAAACGGTTCCGCGCATCATCGACTATTTTCGCGCATCCTCCCTGTTCGGCCGACTCGCGCGGCCCAACAAGGGGGACGGATTGCACCGCCGCCCCGGCCGGTTCGGGCCTTTGGCCAAAAAAATCGCCACCCTTTCCGTGGCGGCGACAATTTCGCTCCGGCGCGGCCTTCGCAGCCCGCATCCCGTGAACAAGGCCATAGACGCCTTTTTCCCCGGCGACGGCCCGGAGATCGGCTCCCTCGCCGTCCCGTTCGGGATCAATGCGTTGGATCTCACCGGCGGCGAGGTGCGGGAGTTCGTCGCCGGACCGCTCAACCCGCTGCTGAAGGCGGCCGTGGCGGTGGGGATGCTTTTCGCGCCGTACCGGCACGAGGGCAGGGATTACGCCGACGCGGCCCCGGTCTGCCCGGTGCCGGTGGGGTTGTGCCGGGCCCTCGGCGCGGACAAGGTGATCGCCGTCGACATTTGCAGCCCGCTCGACCGCGATCACCGGCCCGACACCGGATTCGACGTGGTGCGGCGGATACTCTCCATTCAGAGCGAATTACTGCGCCGCAACGAGATCTCCGGAGCGGATTCGACGATCCGCCCGGAGGTCGAAGACATTTTTTGGGGCGATTTCAGCCGGATCGACGAGGCGGTGGAACGCGGGCGCGCCGCCGCCGAACGGACGCTTCCCGAGATCGAACGTTTCGCCGGAGGGGATTAGGTGGCTTCGCGGCGCGCTATCCGTCATGACCGCAGAGGCGGCTTCAACGTCTATCAAAAGGACGACGGCCGCGATTACTGGGACGTCCTGCAGCGATTTCTGAAAGGGGAGATCAAGGCCGAACGCCATCCCCACACCATCGCCGACCACCGGGTGTATTTTCTCGAGGACGGCGGAAGGCGCTATGTCCTCAAGCACGACTGGGAGGTGGACCGCCGCTTCGAGGTGCGCCTGTGGCGGCGGATCCGCGGGCCGTTCTATTCGCAATTGATGCGGCGCGTCAACCTGGCCGTCGACGCGGGGTGCGACGTCATCCAGGAAATCTACCTCGTCGCGGAGCGCGAAGGCCGGCGCGCATACCCCGAAACCTACGCCCTCATCCAGTACATCCCGGGCGAAAGCCTCGCCATGCAGGACAGCATCGTCAAATACCATCCGGAGATCGTGAAAACGGTGCAGACGCTGCACCGGCACCGGCTCGCCTTCCTGGACGTGCATTCCCGCAACATCATCGTCGCCGGGGACGGACTGAAGATCATCGACGTTTCGACCAGGGGCACGTTTCTTCTCGGCCGGGCCAAGGACGCGGTCCGGCTCGGCCGGCGTTACGGCATAGATTTCCCCAGCCGCGGCGCGGTCGAGAAATTCATGGTCGGCGTCGTGCGCGTCCAGGAGTGGCTGCGCGACCTGCTCCGCACCATAAAAAACCATCCGGAAGCGCCCAAAAACAGGGAGGAATTCCTCGAGCGGCGGAAATGACCGCCCGTCGCGGACAATAACCGCTTGGGGCGGTTCGCCGCGTCCGCCATATTCCATCACCCGCGCCGGGATGATCCGCCGGCACTGAAAGGACAAAGGACATGGGAGAAAAAATCGCCATCGGGTCCGATCACGCCGCCTTCGAGATCAAAGAGGCCCTGAAAAAACGGCTTCGGGAACTCGGCTACGACGTGGAGGACTTCACCAGGGTGAAGGACGGCACGGGCGATTATCCCGACGTCGCGCACCCCGTCGCCGACGCGGTCGCGAAGGGGGTATTTCCCCGGGCGGTGCTGCTTTGCGGCGCCGGTCACGGCATGACCTACGCCGCCAACCGCCACGCCGGCGTCCGCGCCGCGCTGTGCCTCAGCGTCGAATTCGCCAGGCTCGCCCGCGAACACAACGATTCGAACATCCTGACCATGCCCGGCCGCGCGGCGCCGGTCGATCCGCACGAGAAGATACTGGAAGCCTGGCTGTCCACGCCCTTCTCCGGCGACGAGCGGCATCGGCGCCGCATCCGCAAGATCGACCATCCGGACGGAAGCTGACATGGGCGACATGCTCGCGGTCGCCATCGACGGCCCCGCCGGGGCGGGAAAATCCTCGGTGGCGCGGCGGGTCGCCGAGGCCAAGGGCTGGCTGTTCGTCGACAGCGGCGCCATGTACCGCGCGTTCACCCTCAAGGCGCTCCGCCTTGGCGTCGATCTCGCGGACGCGGACGCGCTCGCCGGAGCGCTTCGCGACTCCGCACTCGCCTTCGACGCGTCGGGAACGCGGATCGCGCTGGACGGCGAGGACGTTTCCGCGGCGATCCGCGATCCGAAGGTGACGGAAAACATCAGGCACATCGCCAGGATTCCGGCGCTCCGGGAAATCCTGGTGGACCGCCAGCGCGCCATCGCCCGGACCCGCCCGGTGGTGATGGAGGGTCGGGACATCGGCACGGCGGCGCTTCCGGAGGCGAAATGGAAGTTTTTTCTTACCGCGCCCGTCGCGGAGCGGGCGCGCCGCCGCTTCGACGAACTGGCGGCGACCGGGCGCGGAGTCGCGCTCGAAGACGTTGTCCGCGACCTGGCGGCGCGCGACGAAGCGGATTTCGCGGTCGGCCCGCTGAAGGACGCGCGCGACCGGGCGCTGGCCGGCGACGGCATCGCCTACCTCGACACCGGCGGGATGGGATTGGAGGAAGCGGCGGCGGCGGTCCTGTCCCGCATCGACGGGTCCAACATATGAGGGAATCGATTTCGCCCCATGTCCATCTTCAAACTGAATTCAGACTACCATCCGGCGGGCCAGCAGCCGGAGGCGATTGAAAAGCTCACCGCGGGCGTTCTGTCCGGCAAGCCGGCGCAGACGCTCCTGGGCGTCACCGGTTCCGGAAAGACCTTCGTCATCGCCAATGTCGTCAGGAACGTGGAAAAACCGACTCTGGTCCTGTCGCACAACAAGACGCTCACCGCGCAGCTCTATTCCGAGTTCCGCCGGTTCTTCCCGGAAAACGCAGTCGAGTATTTCGTCTCCTATTACGACTACTACCAGCCCGAAGCCTACATCCCCCAGACCGACGCCTACATCGAGAAGGACGCGGCCATCAACGACCATCTCGAGCGCCTGCGCCTTTCCGCCACCTCCGCGCTCCTTTCGCGGCGGGACGTCGTCGTCGTGGCGTCGGTTTCCAGCATCTACGGCCTGGGCAGCCCGCGGGAATACCGCGACATCGCGCTCACCGTCCGCGTCGGCGAGCCGGTCGAGCGGCGGGCGCTTCTCGCCCGCCTGGTGCGCATGGAATACCGGCGCAACGATTTCGATTTCCAGCGCGGAGCGTTCCGGGTGCGGGGCGACGCCATCGACATCTGGCCCGCCTACGCCGAAACCGCCATCCGGGTCCAGATGTCGGATTCCGGCGAGGTGACCGGGATCGCGGAGTTCGCTGCCTTGACCGGCGAAATCCGCATGCAATACCGGCACCGGGCCATTTTTCCCGCCACCCACTTCGTCCTGTCCGAGAGCGCGGCGGCGACGGCGATCGAGGGCATCAACGAGGAACTCGCGCGCCAGCTCGCGCACTTCAAGGCGAACAACAAGCTGCTAGAGGCCCAGCGCCTCGAAAGCCGCACCAAGTACGACCTGGAGATGATCGAGGAGATCGGGTACTGCAAGGGAATCGAGAATTACTCGCGCCACTTCGACGGGCGCCGGCCGGGCGAGCGCCCCGCTTGTCTGTTCGATTATTTCCCCGAACGCGATTGGCTGTTGGTGGTCGACGAATCGCACGTCACCATGCCCCAGGTCCGGGGCATGTACAACGGCGACCAAGCCAGGAAGAAGGTGCTGGTCGAGCACGGCTTCCGCCTGCCTTCGGCCCTCGACAACCGGCCGCTCAAATTCGAGGAATTCCAGGCGATCCAGCCGCAGAGCATCTACCTGTCCGCCACCCCCGCGCTGTACGAGCTCGAGCGGAGCGGCGGCAAGCCGGTCGAACTGCTGGTTCGACCGACCGGCCTCGTCGACCCCCCGGTCGAGGTCCGCCCCACGAAAGGCCAAGTGCCGGACATCATGAACGAGATCAAGCTCCGCGCCGCCAAGGGCGAGCGCACCCTGGTCACCACCCTCACCAAGCGCCTCGCCGAGGATCTGGACGCCTATTGCCGCGAACACGGCCTCAAGACCAGCTACCTGCATTCGGACGTCCACACCCTCGACCGGGTCGAGATTCTCCGCGACCTCAGGACCGGAACCTACGACGCGCTTATCGGCGTCAACCTGCTCCGCGAAGGCCTCGACCTGCCGGAGGTGTCGCTGGTGGTCATCCTCGACGCGGACAAGCAGGGCTTCCTCAGGAACGCCACCAGCCTCATCCAGATCATCGGCCGCTGCGCCCGCAATACGGAAGGGCGGGTCATACTCTACGGCGACGGCATCACCGACGCCATGCGGAAGACCATGGACGAAACCGCCCGCCGTCGGGAGGCGCAACTCGCCTACAACGAGGAGCACGACATAACTCCGGTAACCGTATCGCGAAAGGTGGAGACCGGTCTGGAGGAATTTTTCGGCGCGTCCGAGGAGCGCTCAATCTACATTCCCGCCCTCGGCGAGGCCATCCGCGCGGGCGGCGTCACTCGGGACGATGAAATCCGCATTCTCCAGGAGGAGATGGAAACGGCGGCGGCGGAGATGCGCTACGAGGATGCCGCACGCATCCGCGACCGGCTGTTGGAGATCAAGGCGCCGATCGAGTACGGCGGCGGAACCTCGCCGCGCAAGGGGCGGTGGCGGAGAACGGGCGGGAAGCGAGGGAGAAAGGCAAGGTAGCGGAAAACGGCGGTCGCGTTTCGACGCCCAGCCCGAAGCGGCCCTTCCAGGTCGACCTTGGCGTTCTTTGAGGTCATTCGAACGCGCCCGGTTCCGTTATCTTCAGCTTCATCTCGTCCGAGTTCGCGAAGAGGTCGGTGGCGTACATGCCGCCGCCGAAGGCGGGCAGCGCCGAGAACCAACCCGGGACCTCGGCGCGCAGGCGGTAGGAGAGGTTGTGCTTGCCGCGCGGCAAATCGCGGACAAACATGGTCACCTTTTGGTCGCGATACTCGACATAGGCCCCGAGCCCGCCGCCGCGGTAGCCGGAAGCCGCCTCCACCGGCTCCAAGCCGGCCGCCTTCATGTCCTCGAACACGATATACTCGTAGTCGTTCGCCGCCTCGATGGATAGCTCCACCTCCACCAGGTCGCCGGGTTTCAGCTCGAGCGGGGCGCCGGATTCGAACGGCGAGGCGATGCCGGCCCGCCGGTAGCCGACGCTGGTCCGCGCCATGGCCTGGCCGCCCGCCGACGCGGCGATGCCGGTCCGGTCGTCGCGCTCCAGCTTGTGGACGGCGCGGGCGACCGACAGGTCGCCCCCGGCGGCGGCGATCGGGTCCTCGAGCGAGAAAACGTCAAGCCTCCCGGTGCAGTACAGGCGGCCCGTTCCTTCGCGTTCGATGCGGACGACATGCTCCCCCGCTTCCACCGCCGCGCCCTCGAGAACGAAAACATTGTCGTCCAGCAGGTTTTCCGGCTTGATGACGCGTCGCATGACCAGTTCGTCGTCGTAATACACTTTGACCGTCATGTCCGGGGCCGCTTCGCCGGATTGGACCGCATAGTCCGACAGCGCCTCGACGGCGTAGGCGGTGTCGCGCGTCGAGCGCCAGTAGAGGCCGTTTTTGCGGTTCCGCACCAGATGCCTCGCCGCCGCCGCCGCGTCGCCGCCCTTGGGATCGATCCGGGACAAGAGCTTCAGATACCAGGCGAGCGTCTCAATCTCGTCGTTGTACCACCGCCACCAGCCGAAGGATGGCCGTCGCAGCCAGGCGCCGCCGCTTCTTTCGTCCCGCTCGACATATTGGCCGATGTTTCCGAACACCGTGTCGAAAGCGCTGGTCGCGCCTTCCTCATGCAGGGCGATGGCGAACATGGTCAGCGCGGAGAGCGACAGCCCGAGCCGGTCGCGATAGAGTAAATCGCGCATCTCGGGGTTGCGGCGGCCCTGCCCGGCCAGGACCAGGTAAATGAAGGCGTCGATATTGTCGGCCCTGTCCCCGGAAGCGACGGGCTTTTCCTTGTCGGCAAGCCGGCGCTTCAAGGCGGCGATCCGCCGATCCTGGTGGGACCGCAGCCAGTCGACGCCGCCCTCGATGACGCCGTCCGCCACGGCCGCGCCGTTGTCGCGGGCCTTGAGGAGGCCGTAAACGACCACCGCCGTGGTGTGCGGCCAGCTCGCTTCGTCGACGCCGGAGAACCAGCCCCAACCGCCGTCGGAGTTGCGCATATTGGTCAGGCGCTCGACGCCCGCCTTGACCAGCTTGTCGAGTTCCCGGTCGTCGAAGACGGGTTCCCCGCCCCTGCCGCGAAGATCGCCGAAGCGGCGCAGCCACTCACCCCGCTTCCTGTCCGCCGCTTCGCCGGAGCCGGCGATGTCGCCGAGGGAAAGCCCGAGGCGTTCGAGGCAGCGGCGGGTCATAAGCGCGGGCAGGAAGCGGTTCAGCGTCTGTTCGGTGCAGCCGTAGGGATATTCGGCGAGGAAGGGCAGCGCCTCCAGCATCGTCGAGACAATGGCGGGGGAGAGGCCGAAGCGCAGCGCGGACTGCTCCGGCAGCCGTTCCTCCGGAACACGCACGGCGAAGGAAAGCGAGTCCTCCCCTTCCCGGAGCGCGCCGCCGTAATTCTCGACCCGGCGCGCGCCGTGGACGATGACCGGGACCTTGATCTCCGCGGCGTCCGACTCCTCGTCGGTGAGCGCCTTCATCCGCACCGCCGCCTCGCCGGGGCGCGCGGCGCGGGCGATCCAGTTCACCCTCGCTTCGCCGCCGGCTTCCATCCGAACCGTTTTGACGGGACTTTCACCCGCCTCAAGGACGAGGAATCCGCCTTCGAGTTCCAACTCCACCCGCGCGTCCTTGTCGCGCGGCAGGTAGTTGTGCACGTTGGCGGTAAGGACGACGCGGTCCTTTTGGGTGAGGAAGCGCGGCGTCTGGACGCGCACCATCACGTTTTTACGGGTCACCGTCCCGGCGCTTCCCTCGCCGACCCTGGTTCCCGGGGCCTTGGACCACACCCGCGCCTTCCACGCGCCCAGGTTTTCCGGCATGGCGAGCCCGAACCTGGCCAGGCCGGCCGAATCCGTCTCAAGCGCGGCTATCCACAGGGCGGTGTCGGCGAATTCGCCGCGCAGCGCCGGTTCCACCATCTTTCCGTCGCCGGCCGCGTCCGCGCTCCGCGGGCGGGCGGTCCCGGGCATTCGCCCCGCCGGTCCGCCGTCCGCCGCCGCCATCGGCGCCGGCAGCGGCGCCGGGGCGAAAGAGGCGTTTCTTCCCATCGCCAGCGGCGCGGACAGCGCATGCGCGTCTTCCATGACCATGCCCCCGGCCGTCACCGGTTTCGGAACGGCATCCTCCCCGGTCGCTTCGTTCCAATCCATTTCAAGCGATCCGAACACGCCCAGCGGCTCCCAATCGCCATCGCCTTCGACCCGCACGCGATAACCCCGTCCGAGGAGCGACGACCGGGCGGAGGGGCGGTAGTTCCGCTTCCAGCTCCAGAAGTGCTCCCTGATGTCGCCGACGGTCGGGCCGCCGGCGACATGTTCCAGCGAACGATCGTAAAGCGCGACCACGCACTGGCCGCGAACCGGCCGGCCGTATTCGTCCTCGACTTTCACCGAAAATTCGGCGCGGGCGCCGGGGCGGTATTCGGCCGAATCGGGAGTCACCTCGACCTTGAGCGTCCGCGTGGCGGGCGGGACGAATACTTCGCGAATTTCGTTGTACATCCTTCCGCTGTAAACGGTCAGCGCCTCGACGAAGAAGTTGGGCTGTTCGGCGGCGCCGATGTCCATTTCAAAAACGGCCTGGCCGTCCTCCAGCCGCAGCACCACCGGCCCGGCTTCCGACCCGGCGGGGACGGGACGCCCGGCGTGCGGGAAGAGAAGCGCCACCGCATCTTTTTTCGCCGAACCGACGGCAAGGCGCAGCACTTCGCCCGGCCGGTACTCCCTCTTTTCCGGCGTCAGTTCGAGGCTGGAGAAGCGGCAATCGCCCGCCTCGCCCTTTTCGCCGCGCACGGCGACAATGGCCGCGCCCTCGATCCGCGTCCCGTCCGCGTCGGCGATGGCGCAGGAAACGCGGTACTGGCCCGGCGCGCCGGCGCGCATCCTCACTTCGCCGGATCCGTCGGCGCCGGAGGAAATCCTCCATGATGCCATTTTTTCCTCGGAAGGCTCGCCGGACGCGGCGTAGGCGATTTTGTACAAGACAGCCTCGCCGTCGCCCGCCACGCCGCCGCCTGCGGGAAGCGTGGCCGCGAAATTCACGGTCAGGTCGTCGCCGGTCCGGAAATACCCCCGGTCGGCCCATACCGTAACCGAGAACGGTTTCGCCGCCGCCACCACCGATCCCTTGCCGACGACGACCCGCCGGCTCCGGTCGGCGACCTCGACCTCGATTGTATAGCGCTGGTCGCGATCGCCCATGACCGCCTTGGCGAGCGCGGTTTCCAGGGTAATGCGGTATTCGCCGCCGGCGTCGAGAACGCCCGCGCCCTCGGCGACAAGCTCCGGCGGCGGGAAGCGGAACGGCGGGAAGCCGGCCGGCGGGAGCGGCGACGGGTCGGGGCGGCGGGTTCCCCAATCGCCCCAGCCGGGATACCAGTCATAGTCGTATCCCGTCCACCAGTAGCCGCGCCCATACAGCCAGTCCCATTTTCCGGCAGGCAGCGGCGGCGGCGCCTGGACGGTGCGCGTTATCTTGTAGCTGATCGCGCCGCCGGCGACCGGCGAACCGAAATAGTACTTCGCCTCGACGCCGATCCTCGCGGTGTCGCCGAGCAGAAGCGCCTTGTCCGGCGCCTTCACCGTCACCTCGAATTCCGGCTTCCTGTATTCTTCGAGGCGGAAGCCGCCCTGTCCCAAGTCGATGCCTATCCTGCGACCGTGGATTTCGTCATAACCGCCGACCCTGATCCGGTAAAGGCCGAGAAGCGCGGAACCGTCAAGCGCAACCTGGCCGTCAATGCCGCCGTATTCGTCCACCCGGTATTTCCCGGCATGGACCGTTTCGCCCATGGGGTTGTCGATTTCCAGTTCCAGCTCCTCGCCGACGTATGGCGGCGCGTCGGTCTGGTCGTAGGAATGGCTGCCGAGCCAGGCCTTGAAATGCACGGCCTGGCCGGGGCGATAGACGGGCCGGTCGGTCATGACGAAGGCGGAAACCCGGTTCTCGTCCCGGTTGAGGGAATCGTAAGTCATCGGCCATACCTGGTTGAAGCCGATGAAGGCGAAACGGCCGGCGGATTTCGCCGCGGCAAGCCAGGCGTAGTCCCCGAATTTCACCGCGGGGACGAGCGCCAACCCGTTTTTGTCGGCGGTCTCGGCGAATTCGCGCGTTTCCAGGTCGGGCCGGTTCCGATCGTGGCGCATTCGGTAGCCGAAGAAGGACAACGCCGCGCCCGGGACCGGTTCGCCGCTTACCGCGTCGGCGACGTAATTGACTTGATGGTCGCCCATCGTCTTCCGCGCCAGCGCGAGGTCGGAAAGCCACAGCACCGCCCGGGTGGCGTTGCCGCCGCGCATCTTCGCCGTAACCAGGTAGCAGCCCGCCCGGTCGAACGGCATTTCAACCTGGATCCGCCGCGAGAAATGGTCCGGAAGCGGATTCAGGTCGACGCCCCATTCGGCGGTCGTTTCCCTGACGTAGCGGCTGCCGCCTTTTTCGAGGACCCGGTAGCCGATGCGCTCGGGGGAGGGGAAATGGAAATCGCGGTCGAATCCGCCCTTCCGCATCCCGGCTTTTATGTCCGCGATGAACAGCTCCTCGTCGAGGCGTTGCGCCGTGAATTCCACTCGCGAGCCGTTCCGGAAGACGAACGGGAGCTTGGGGCGCGTTCCGGCGGGCAGGGTCGGAACCGGTTCGAGCCGGCCGTTGTTCCCGGTGATGCGGTCGAGTCGGCCGGCCGCATCCCCGGCGCCGTGGCGGTCCCGGAGCGTCCGCCAGGCGGCGGCGGCTTTCACGTATTGTTGCCGGTTTTCGAAAATATCGCCGAGCGCCTTGAGCGCCTGTTCCGCCCGGAGTCCACGTCCTTCGGCCAGGCGCCGGAAAATGGCGATAAAGTCGGAGTCTTCCGGAAGCCGGAAACGCCTGATGCCGGAGGCGAGGCGGGCGATGGTCTCGTTTTCATCCAGCGTGCGGACGGAAAACGGATTCGCCGCGTCGTCGCCTTCCTGCCGGGGGAGCCTGCCGTCCACTGTCCGCACGCCGAATTGGTCGCGGAGAAATGACGCGTATTCCCAATCCGCGTCTTCCCTTCCCCGCCCGTTCGTCTCCGCCGACCGGTAGAGCGCCCAGCGCCAGCGTTCGCCGTCGTTCCCGGCGGCGGACCAGGATTCGGGAATGGCGTGGAAAACCGGGTCGCCGTCGCCGTCGACGGGAGCCCCCGGCGCGCCCCGGCCGCCGTGGCGCATTCCGGGTCCCGGATCGGGCGGAGGCGCCGGATCGAGCGGAGTCAGATTGGTAAGCCGCCATGATTCGTTGCGCATCCCCGGCGGCGCGATGATGCGCGCGAACCAGCCGTGGAATTCCCGCCGCTCCTCCGCCTCGGCGCGGTCCGCGCCGGCGTCCAGCAGCTCCCCGGCGCGGAGCATGAGGTTAATGGCCTCCACCCGGTCGCGTGCCTCGACATTGCCGAATTGCCCGCTTTCATGCCATCCGCGATGGCGGTGGAATTCGCCGTCGAGGAAATAGCCCTCCTTGGGAAGCGCTTCGGAAATATTCCTCGCGACCGCGGCAAGAACGCGCCAACTATCTCCCCGTTCCTCCGCAAGCCGGTCGAGAATCGCCTCGGCTTTTTCGGTCCGGCCGGTCGTCCCGATCAGGCTCATGAGACGCGGGAGATCGGCTTCGATATCCCCGGGCGCGGCGGCGGGATCGGACAGGAGGCTTTCGTATGCCGTCCAGGCATCCTTGTAATGGCCGTCTTCAATCATCTTTTCGGCCCGCCGGCGCAGTTCGGCGCGCGCTTCGCCGGTTTCCGCGGGCGCTGCGCACAAACATACGGCAAAAAGCGATACGATCAGAACGGTCATAATGGGCATGGCGTCTCCTTCATTCGGACGGGAATCTCATATATGTACGGCCCGGTCCGGCCTGAAGGTCAATCGAATCCGAATTCGACCCGGGAGGCGCGGTTTCACCGCTAAGGGTTGATGAACGAGCGGAGCCAGTCGGCGTTTTCCCTTAATTTTTGATCGTCGTAGCGAAGGGTCTCGACGATCCGGCCGAGCTCCTTGACCTCGTTCATGGCGGATCGCGGAGTCATGGTCAGGGCCATCGAGCAATAGCCGTTGTGGGCGACGCCCATGGCGACCATGATCAGCGGTTCGGAGTTGTCGATGCCGAGCGCGAACCCGATGAGGTAGCCGGGATAGCCGCCGAAGGTCTCGTCCCGATCCTCGAGTATCCGGGCCTCCCCGTATTCGGCCGTCGCCTCCATGATGTTTTTGACGTTGGCGCGGAGATATTCCTCGATATCGTCGCCGAACTCGGGATTCGGGACGGTGAAGTGGACGCGCGAGGGGGAATCCGGTTCCGGCATGACGCTGACGTTGATGCCGTTGGGGTGGACCTCGTAATGCCAGTCCGGAGGCATGGCGACGGTAAGCACATTATTGAAAAAACCCCGGCGAACCCAGTCGGCCTCTTCGGCCGCCGCGACCGGAAGCATGACCGCGAACGCTGAAATCACGGTGAACAACCGAATTTTCGCCACTTGGGCGTTCAAGCCGCCGAATGCCCAAGTGGTAAAAATCACAATCCTTGCGGCGCCGGCGTTCCCGATTTTCGCAAAGCGGCGCTTGGCGGCGCAACCGCCATTCGGCAAAACCCCGGTGAACAATATCCTCTTCGACATTCCTTCTCCTCGCCAATGCATTTTGCCATCGTCACCCATGTTTGGTTTTGAAGGGAATCAAGCAAACCGCCGTTTGATTTTCTTCAAAAGTCCAGGGCGGTCTTTTCAGCGTCCCGCGCGACGGTGTATATTGAAGTCCACTGTACCGCAAAACTCCGGTTAAAAGACAATTTTGGACAGCGGGCCGCGGAATGCAAGTCTTCTCGCAATTTTTCCCGAAAATTCCGGGTTCCTCCGCACGCCGCGCCGCGGGTCCCGCCAGCCGGAAGCGATGTCGGCGAACCTGGCGATATGCGCGATTTTGTTGTTGCCTGGGCGGCAAAGTTTGTTTACCATAATTCCCATGATCGCCATCCTTGGCGACGGGATGCGACGCGACGCCCGGGAGTCCTGGCCGTTTCCGGATGATCTGCCGGATTTTGTAGCCCTCTCCGGGCGCAAAAAACGCGACCCAAAATGCCGCAATTGGTCGCAGCGGACGCAACATAAACGTAATTATCCGCCATCGCCTCGAAAAACCCAATAAAAACGCCATAAATCCCGCTGTTTCCGAACCGGATGGCGACTTTTATTATAGCGCCAGCCACAATTAGAGCCACCTTGCCGTCTTCTTCCCCACTATATATTGTAGCCCGATAATTACGTTTATGTTGCGTATTTTGATCTTGCCGCAAGCGCTGCCGACCGGTTGGCCGCGCGCGCGCATTGTCCCTGGAAAACCCGGTTCTTCCGGCAACGCCGGCTGTTAATAGAAATCAAACAATCCCGCATTCGTTCCGTTTGCCCGATTCCCTCCAAAAGTCGACGCCAGGAGATAGAATGATGGCACATTCCCGCAAGCTGATCCTGTTGGTTGACGACAACCGCACCAACCTTCTGACCGGGAAAACGGCGTTGTCCGGGGATTACACGGTATTGACCGTCCCCTCCGCCGGAAAAATGCTGGAAACGCTGGAATGGCGCAGGCCGGACCTCATTCTTCTGGACGTCGACATGCCCGAAATGAACGGCTTCGAGGCGATCAAAATCCTCAAGGAGCGTCCGGAAACGCGGGATATTCCGGTCATATTCCTGACCGCCATGAGCGAAAGCGCCAACGAACTGGAAGGATTGCACCGCGGCGCCATCGACTACATCGCAAAACCGTTCTCGCCGCCGCTGTTGCGCCAGCGCATAGCGTTGCACCTGCTCGTGGAAAACCAGAAGCGCGAACTCCAGGAGTACAACGACAACCTTCAGCGCATGGTCGAGGCGAAAACAAGGACCATTCTCAAACTGCAAAACAAAATCCTGGCGGCGATGGCGGAAATGGTGGAAGGGCGCGACGGCACCACCGGCGACCATATCGCCAATACGCAATTGTATTTGAAGAGTCTTCTGTCCGCCGTGATCGGCGCGGGCATCCATCCCGAAGAGTCCCGCGAGTGGGACGTAGAATTGCTCGCCCAATCCTCGCAACTGCACGATGTCGGCAAAATATCCATCCGCGACAGCGTTCTCAAAAAACCGGGAAAACTGACCGAGGATGAATTCGCCGAGATGAAGGAGCATGTGCGCTTTGGGATCGGTTTTATCGAAAGGCTGGAGGACGGCGAAGAGGACAGCCGTTTTTTGCGCTACGCGAAGACATTCGCCGCTTATCACCACGAAAAATGGGACGGCTCCGGCTATCCCCACGGCCTTTCCGGCGAGAACATCCCGCTGCTGGGGCGCCTGATGGCCATAGCCGACGTATACGACGCCCTGACGTCCGAACGCCCTTACAAAAAAGCTTTCAGCCACGATGAAGCGATCAGGATCATCGTGGAAGGCAAGGGAAAGCATTTCGATCCCGTACTGGCCGGCTTGTTCGAGGAAATCGCCGGGACGTTCAGGCGGGCGCCGCAAGCCGAATAACCCCCTCTATGCCAAAGGTTACGGAAAATCATGTTCGCCTGTTTCATGGAGCCGTTAATCATCCGTTTACGCAAATCTTCAATGTCTGCGCACAGATCGCCGCAGATTCGATTTATCATTTTTTTTACATCTTTTATTGGAATAATATTTTTAGTAACCATGGTAAATACCATTCAACAGATTGAAGATGTATCTTCTCTCGTCAATACCCGTATGGGTCTTCCCATCGCCCAACGAGCGGCAGCCATCATTGACGGAGACGCTTTTGAGCGCCTGGCGGAAACGCTTGATCCTCATGATCCATTTTACCTGGAAACACAAAAAAAACTCCTGCGGATAAAAGAGGAAACCGGTTGTCTTTATCTTTATACCATGGTTCCATACGCCGGCTCCATTCATCGTTTTATCATCGACGGCAGCGGAAAACCGGGGGAGAAAATATTTTCCCCTCTTGGCGCCGAAGAACCGATAGACGAATACGATGACGCCTATTTGCGCACGTACGAAACTAAATCTCCTCAATTTTCCAAAATGTACTTTCAAGTTTCCTGGGGCGTATTGATCGCCACTTATGTGCCGATTTTCAACTCCAGGGGCGATGTGGTCGGAGTTCTCGGGTGCGATTTCGAAGCAACCAGCATACGCGATATGATTTATTCGAATATAAAAAGATTGGCGGTGTTTGTGACCTTTTTCATCGGGATAGGCTTCTTTCTGTATCGCTCCCTGCTCAATACGATAATCAAGAAAAATAGTGAATTGGTGGACCTGAATCAAAAAGTGACGGCCGCCAACCAAGCCAAAAGCGACTTTCTCGCCCGCACCAGCCACGAGATCAGAACCCCGATGAACGCGATCATCGGCCTGAGCGAACTGGCGCTGCGGGAACACGGCCAACCAAAGGCCCTGGAGTACATCACCGGCATCAAAAACGCCGGGGCCAGCCTGCTGGCCATCATCAACGACATCCTTGACTTTTCCAAAATCGAGTCCGGCAACCTGTCCATGGCTTCCGCCCCGTACGAAACGGCTTCCCTCCTGAACGATGTATTGGTCATCATCCGCGTCCGCATGGCGGAAACGCCGCTGGAACTGATCCTGGACGCGTCGCCCGACATTCCCGGCGGCATGGTCGGCGACGCCGGCCGCATCAGGCAGATCTTGCTCAACCTCCTCGGCAACGCCGTGAAGTACACAAAAAAAGGCTACGTCAAATTCGCCGTTTCCGGGGAACCGGTTGCGGAGGATACGATCCGGCTGGCCTTCACGGTGGAGGACAGCGGCAGCGGCATCAAAGACGAGGATTTGCTGAAGTTGTTCGGCGAATTCATACGCGTTGACGAAAAACACAACAGCGGAATCGAGGGCACGGGCCTTGGCCTGACCATAGCCCGGAGTCTGTGCCGGGCCATGGGGGGCGACATCACGGCGCAAAGCGAATACGGCAAAGGCTCCGTTTTCACCGCCACGCTGGTTCAGACCGTGGCCGACTGGAAGCCGATGGGGGATATCGCCGATGTAACGGCAACCCGGCCGGAGACGCAGCGCGTCACCTTCACCGCGCCGGGGGCCGAGGTGCTGGTGGTTGACGACTTTCCCAGCAATCTCCTGGTGGCCGAGGGATTGCTTATGCCCTACCGGTTGCGCGTCTTTACCTGCCTGAACGGGCGGGAAGCGGTGGAACTGGTGCGGGAGCGCTCCTTCGACCTTGTGCTGATGGATCACATGATGCCGGAAATGGACGGGGTGGAAGCGGTTCATGTCATCAGGGGCATGAGCGACGAACGCTGCCGGACTATGCCCATTATCGCCCTGACCGCCAACGCCGTGTCCGGCATGCGGGAGATGTTCCTGGAGAACGGCTTCAACGACTTCCTTTCCAAGCCCATAGATACGGCCAGGCTGGACGCGGCGCTGAGAAAATGGCTTCCCGAAGGCAAGCGCCGGAACGCGCAGGAGGACGGCGAAAAAAATTCATTATCCGCCGAACCGCCGGAGACGATTCTTCCGGAAATCGCGGGCGTTGACGCGGCCGCCGGCCTGGCCCGGATCGGCGGCTCGAAAAGCCGCTATCTTGAACTGCTGGCGATGTTTTGCCGGGATGCGCAAGCCGGTTCCGAACTGTTGGGGAAAACGCCGGACCATGCTTCCCTGCGCTCCTTCACCACTCTTGTTCACGCCCTGAAAAGCGCCTTGGCCAACATCGGCGCGGACGATCTTTCACAACGCGCGGCCTTGTTGGAGAAAGCCGGCCGGGAGGCGGATCTGCCCGCGATCCGCGACAAGCTTCCGCCGTTTCGGGAAGAACTGACCGTCCTGACGGCGCGGATCGGGGAGGTCGCGGCGGCGCGATCCGGAGACGGCGAAACGCGGGTCAGTCCGGAAATCGCGGAGACGTTGCGGCGTTTGCGGTCAGCGCTGGAGGCGAAAGACATTGACGCGATGGACGCCGCGCTGGCGCGGCTGCAAGCTCCGCCGCCGACCGGGAAAACCGGCGAAGCCATATCCGAAATCGCGGATTTGGTTCTGATGATGGAGTTCAAAAAAGCGGCGGAGGGAGCGAACATCCTGCTCGCGCGGATCAAGGCTTGAACTGAACTTTCGCCAATTGGGCATTCAAACCGCCGAATGCCCAATTGGCAACAATCATAACCCTTGCGGCACTGGCGGTTTTGCTTTTTGCAAAGCGGCTATCGGCGGTTTAATCGCCATTTTGCAAAACTTCGGCATGAATACGGAGCATGAAATGGCATATGCACCGGGAAAATCCAAAATCGGCGGGGCGAAAAAAAAGAACATCATCCTGTTCATGTTTCTGTTGTCCATGCTGGCGGTATTGTTTCTCGCGCTATACAGCCGCGGACTGCTTGAAATATACATGGACGCGGAACAGCACAACATAGTGGAAAGATTGAAGGCGGCGAGCATCAGCGCGGCGGCGTTCGTGAATGCCGACGCGCTTGATTCGTTTCGCGCCAGCGATGACATGGATCTGCCGGCATATCGGAATATGCGCGAAAAACTGCGTGATTTTTCACAACAGCTTAACGTGTATTATGTGTATTACATGCGTGCGATCGACGGAAAAATCCAGTACATCGTGGACAATGATTTTAATGAGGAAACCAGGGTCGGCCTGGACACGCCGCTTGAAGATTTCGCGATAGAAAGCGGCGTCGAGGACGCGTTCGCGGGAAAGGTGAATTGCGAAGATATCGGAACCTATACCGAAGGCTGGGAAGGGCTGATGTCCGCTTACGCGCCTGTTTACAACGCGAAGGGCGAAATCGTGGCGGCGGCCGGTGTGGATATATTCGACACCGAGATCATGAATTCACGAAGCAAATTGACCATCCTGACCGGGATACAGATTATATCGGTGGTTTTTGTGCTGTTCTGCGGCCTGGCCTGTCTTTTCGGATACCATCGGGAGGCAAGGCGCGCCGACGCGGCCAACCGGGGCAAATCCGCCTTTCTGGCCCGGATGAGTCACGAAATACGCACGCCGATGAACGCGATCATCGGCATGAGCGAACTGGCGCGGAGGGAATACGGCAAGCCGAAGGCCCTTGAGTACATAGCGGGCATCAAGAACGCAGGGGCGGGCCTGATGTCCATTATCAACGATATTCTTGATTTCTCCCAAATCGAATCCGGCACTCTTCCGCTCCATCCGGCGCCTTATCAAACAGCATCTCTTCTGAACGACGCGCTGACCATCATTCGCGTCCGGCTGTCTGAAAAATCGTTAAAACTGGTTGTCGACGTATCTCCCGACATTCCGGGAGGCATGATCGGCGATGCGGGCCGCATCAAGCAAATTCTGCTCAACCTGCTGAGCAATGCCGTGAAATACACGGACAACGGCTTCATCAAATTCTCCGCTTCCAGGGAACGATTGCATGAAAATGCCGTACGTCTGACTTTCATCGTGGAGGACAGCGGCAGCGGCATCAAAAACGAGGATCTGCCGAAGCTGTTCGGAGAGTTCAGCCGCGTTGACGAAAAGCGCCACATCAACATTGAAGGCACGGGGCTGGGGTTGACCATAGCCCGCAGCCTGTGCCGGGCCATGGGCGGCGACATCACGGTGCGGAGCGAGTATGGCAAAGGCTCGGTCTTTACCGCCATGCTGACGCAGGAAGTGGCCGACT
>JAISXA010000191.1 GCA_031270685.1 Planctomycetota bacterium | reverse complement strand
CCGCACTTCCCCCGCAAAATCGGTTTCTTCTCCGCCTACGTCCGCTTCAGCGCGTTACCTGAATGGGCGCGACGGGCTGCGCCGGGGCGACAATGACCGGCGCGGACGTGATCTGGCCGTTAGGGCAGACCGGCTGCCGGTACGGAGGAGCTTCGCCGCATCCGGAAGCCAAGGCCAACAGGGCGGCGCAGACGACGGCGGTTAAACCAAGCTTCATACCATCTCCTTTCTCGTTGCTGAAATGAAGGGATTCATCCCTTCCTTAATAATTGGAGTTTCGCAAATTGGTCATTCCAACCGCCGAATGCCCAATTT
Organism: Planctomycetota bacterium; assembly: GCA_031270685.1. Taxonomy (GTDB): domain Bacteria; phylum Planctomycetota; class SZUA-567; order SZUA-567; family SZUA-567; genus JAIRTL01. The sequence continues at coordinate 5,146 of JAISXA010000191.1, read as the reverse complement.
GTAAAAATCACAACCCTTTCACGAAAAAGGGCCGCAACATAACATAACCAGCGTTATAGGAAAGAGAAAATATGGGGGTATTATTGGGAGATTGACGCTACCGGCAGTGGTCGGGGTGAATGTCAATGAAAACCGCCACTCCGGGCGGGGAGGCGGCGGCAGGCGGCGGATTAATAATATGTATCCAGATTGTGAATTATCCGGCGCGTTTCCTATAACGCTGGTTATGTTATGTTGCGACGCCGGCGCTTTGAAGCTTCATCCACGCGATTTTCAAATGTACAAGTTTTCACAAAACGGCGTCAAGTGTTTTCCCCGGGACAATTCCGCCCGCTCCCGGAACATTCCCCGAATTCCGGGGCGCGGTGACCCGGGATCCATGCGAACGTCGGTTATGCGCGTTTCGGTTGGACCGGGCCTCTCTCCAGCGCGTCCGGCAATCATGAACGCGCGCCTCCTCCTGGTGGACTTTTGGAGAAAATCAAACAAACCGCCGTTTGATTCTCTCCAAAGTTTCTTGGGTTTACATTTTGCATCGGGAATTATTGCAAGGTCGGCGCTATCGCCCGACAGGGCGAAAAATCACCCCATTGGTCCGTAAGCAGTAACAGCTTTGGAGATCGGGCGGTGGTTGGCCCGATTTCCAAAAGTCCACTCCTGGAAACGCCGAAAAGCGCGTCCAAGGAGCGGACCGGCGAATGGAGCTGACGGGGAGAGCGGCGCCGGATCGCGGCAGATGATGGCGACTACCGGCAGGCGGCGGCGAATTGGGCGGGCGTCATGATTCCCGGCCGTTAAATAACGACATCACCGAAATCCTTGTCGCCGGTCGGGAGAACATCCACGACGGCGGCAGCTTTTTCCCGCGCTTCGCCGCCCGCCGCGGAATCCCCAAACCAGCTCTCGAACTCAAGAAGCATTTCACCGGGATCGGGCCTCTCTCCAGCACGTCCGGCAACCACGAACACCCGCCGCCTTCGCCGGGGAACTCCGAAAAAGCGCGCGTCCAGGATCCGCCAGGCGATGGAACGCCGGGGTCCGGCGACAACACCCGCGTCGGTCCACCTCGGGCGATGCACAGCGGCTTTCCGGTCCCACTTCCAGTGAAAAGAGGATCGTCCGCGTCCAGGCCGCGGCCCTGGCTCAAGAGCTTTGCCGGAACCGGCCAACCGGGCGAGGAAGCAGCCGAAGGCGTTGTCCCGGAGCGAGAGCACGCCAGGCACGTTTTCCCAGACGACGTATTTCGGATCGATGGCATCGACCGCCTCCGCGAAGGCCAGGGTGAGGTTGCCCCCGGGGTCGGCGAGCGACTTCCGCTTGCCCGCCACGCTGAACGCCTGGCAGGGCGGACCGGCAACCACCAGATCGCATTTTCCCCGGTAGCGGCGCCAATCCGCCTTTGTCATGTCGCCGATATTGGGAACATCGGGATACCGGTATTTCAGGACCGAGGCGGGGAAGGGATCGGTTTCCGAAAAACAGAGCGGCCGCCAGCCGCGCACCAGCGCCGTCAGCGAGACGCATTCCATGTCCGAACACATGGTGATATAGGTCGGTTGTTTCGCCAGCCCGCCGCCCGAACCGCCGGACAACGGGCTGGTGAATGTATGGCGTTGTTTTTTCATCGCCGATATCCCTGTCCATCGTCCGGCAGGCCGATTTTGCTCTTGTCATACGCTTCCACGCCGGAGATGCCGCCGCCGTCGAACATAACGCCGGCGGCCGGCTCGCTTCCGCCGGAGCTGTTCGGGGTTGCCGCTTCCGTGGCGGATGAGCCGGACGGCGCATCGGCGCCGGCGTCGGCCGCGGCCGCCTGCCGGTTGGCGGCACCCGTGGCGGCATTGCTCTCGATGTGGGCGGACACCGCGCCGCCCAGCGTGCGTCTCTGAACGCTTTCCGCCGCCGCGTCCTTCGCGCCGGAGACCATGTTCGTCATCATGTCGGAGGCGAAGGTCAGGCCCTTCGACATCGCCCCGGCCAGGCCGCCGGACAGGGCGGCGCCGGCGAATCTCCCGCCGCCGTCGGCCATGTTCTGTTGCGCCTGCCGGTAGGCGCTGTTCAAGACCATGCCGGCGCCCGCGGCCTGCGCCGCCATCATGCCCGCCCCGGTCGCGACCCCGGCGGCGGAACCAACCAACCCGGACGCCGAACCCACCGCGCCGCCGACCCCGCCGAAGGCCATGGCCGCAATCGACGAGCCGGTGATGATTCCGGCCACCAGTCCCGGCAGGCGGCTCACCAGTATCGCCAGCACCACCGCGAAGACCAGCACCACGCCCATGTCGGAGAGGGTGAGCGTTTCCGAATGCACCACCTTCACCGGGTTGTCGATCAGCCCGCCGAGACTCCAGTAATTGGCGACGGCGATGCTTCGCGCCGTCCGCATCCCGGCGGTGAGCTTGGCGATTTGCGCCTGGCCGACGCCGATGAGGAGGCAGAAGGTGAAGATCTGCATGGCGAGGGCGAACACCGTCTTGAAGTAGTTGACGGCGATGGAGCTGGTCCAGCGGCCGCCGCCGAAGCCGAGATAAAAGACGCCGGCGTAGATCATCACCCAGGCCGAACAGAGCAGGACCGTCATCTGCGCCGCGATGACGCCGAAGACCACGGCCGTCATGAGCGCCGTGACGATCACCACGATTCCGGTCGAATAGTCGCTTTGCCCGAATTCGGCCACCGCCCGGTAGAGGAGATCGAAGCCCTGGGTCACGATGTCGGATGGGGTCAGTTGCACGATATAGGTGGAGGACGCTTCCTGCCCCATCAGGGTCATCGAGGTGATGATCGACGACGCCATGCGCGGGCCGTTGTCCAGGAGCCAGTAAAAGAAGCCCATGGTGATGCCGAACTTCATGAATTCGGAAAAGAAGTCGCCAAGACCGAAGTTGCCGCGGATGAAGCCGAAGCCGGCGGTGTAGACCAGGCTGACGACGCAAAGGATGAGGAACAGCCTGGTCGCCGCCTTCCTGATGACCGGCTCCCAGGTCTTCGCCAGGTCCTGGTATTGGTCGATGGTGGAATCGAGTATCTTCACGCTCTGGCCGGCGGCGGCCGGCCGCGCCGGCATGGCGAAGAGAAAGCCGAACGCCAGAACCAGGCGGAGGAGTATGCTTTTCATGATGTCTCCGGTACAGTCAAGCGGCGTTTCCGCGCAAAACGTCACATATCGATGAAGCTGTACGCTTTGCCCGACCCTTCGCGCTCGCCCCTGAACAGCTCGGACTCGTCCATGGTGATCGCCGTGCCCATGCGCTGCCGCGCCTCGCGGTTGTTGGCGGCCTCGACCCGGGCGGCGAGCATGGTGTTCTGGGCGAGAAGCAAGGCATGTATCTGCGAGAGCAACTGTATCTGGAGCGACGCGAACTCGTTGCCGGCCTGGATCGCCTCCTGCTGGCCCTCGGCGGAGGCGGCCTGGTCCTTCAGCCGATCGAAGCGCTCCTGGTAGGCGTCCAATTGCTCCCGCTGCTCCTTCACCAGGCGCAGCAGGTCGTCGGCCGTTTCCTTTTGAAGACGCGAGCCGGCGTGATCGCCGGACATGGCGGAGGCGGAGGCGGCCGACGGCGGGCCGCCGTAGCCTTCGCCCGAGGCGTAGTCGTCATACGATCCGAATTCGCCGAGAAGCCGGTCGAAGCCGCCGGTCAGGTCGCTCAAATTCCGGATCGCCCCCATGGCGTTCCGGAGCTGGTCGATGGCGTCCCGCACGTCGCCCCAGACCCATTGCCCCGGATTCATGGCGTCCTGGAGCATCCGCTTGTACTGGTTCAATTGAGTTTGCAACTGTTGAATCTGCTGTTGGGTCTGCGCCACCGCCTCGCGGGCGGCGACGATGTTTTGCGCCAGGTTCGAACTGTCGATGACCGCCAGGGCGAAGGCTTCGCTCCGGCCGGCGGCGAGAAATAGCAGCATGGCGAGAATGGCTTTCTTCACGGGTCGTCCTTTCGATTGCGGGGAAAATGGGCGAGAATGAAAAGCGCCGCATACAGCGACACGCTGGATACGGCCAGGATCAGGGCGAGGGCGAATTCGGGGTCAGGGCGACCAGCCAGAAGGTCGCCGCCAGGACGAGCAAGCGGTTGAGCGCCGTTTCCGACTGCCCGGGCGGCTGATTCATTCGACGCATCGCTTTGCTTTCCTTCAAACAACCGCTTCACGGGCTCACATAATCGAAGCCCTTGTAGGGGCGATCGAACTCGAGATCCTTCACCAGCATCACGTTCAGCCGGTAGCCGGGGCGGATCTCCAGGGTGGGGGCGATGGACATGTTACGCTGAAGCATATCGGCCATGACGCCGCCCAGGACCTGTCCGAGCGATTCCGACAAGGCGTCGGACATGCGTTGTTGGTCGCTCCCCTGCAGATAGTCCTGGCCGTTCTGGGTCATCTCGACGCCGGCGAGGATGGCCGACATCATGATCGCCGAGCCGAAGATTCGGAAATAATGGTTGTTCACCCGGTCGCGGAAGCCGGCGTAGCCGGCGCCGGAACTCCCCGGCATGGCGCCGAGGTCGAGCGCCTTGCCGTCCGGGAAGACGATCCGCCGCCACACCGCGAACACCCTGGACTGGCCGTATTGAATCTGCGACGAATATTCGCCCACCAGCCGCGATCCCTGGGGAATGAGAATATGCCTGCCGGTCGGGGTGTCGTAGACGTCCCGCGAGACCTGGCCGATGATCTGGCCCGGCAGGTCGGAATTGATGCCGCTGACGAGGGTGGCGGGAATGACCGAGCCGACGCGGAGGATGAGGATGGACGGCGGCGCTTCCACTTCCGCGGGATTGCGCCAATCGCCGCCGCCGGCGGCGAACTGGTTCATGCGCGAGAGATCCCCCCGGCGGCTGTAATCCGCCGCCGCCGTCCCGCCCTCGACCGCGGCCCTGGCCGCGGCCAGGCGCTCGGAATAGCCTCCGGCGGCGTCCCCGAGAGCGGCGAGCCGGCGTTCCGCCTCGGCGATGTCGTTTTCGACGGAGCGGGGCTTGTTCTTGACCTCCTCGATCTGGACCTTGATCGGGGCGTCGAGGGCGGCCTCGACCAGGCGGAGCCGCTTTTCCCTCGCCTTGCGCGCCTCCTCCGAAATCCTGGGCGGTTCCGGCGGCCGGGCGGGCGGCGCTTCGGGAACGGCGTTCCGGTCGTCCTGCGCATCCGG
>JAISXA010000046.1 GCA_031270685.1 Planctomycetota bacterium | reverse complement strand
ATCTGAAGATCAAGGCGTTTTATGGCCACTCGGAGAACGCCGTCAGGACGCAGCTCTGGATTGCCGTGGCGGTTTACTGCCTGCTGGCCATCATCCGGAAGGAAGTGGGCGCCGACAGAGAAATGCACGAAATCCAGGAAATCCTGAGCGCCTCCATTTTTCAAAAAATGCCCATTTTACAGGCGTTCTCGCGAATCGGACCGAATCTATTCTATTCTACTTTCTCTAACTAGTTGACTTTGTTCTAGTTGTTTTGGGACACCAGTGTGTTATTCCCTAATTCCCGCTGTTTATCTGATACATCATTCTCTAAATCTGAGCGGGTGTTCATTTGGGTGTCCGGTGCATTTGTATTTGCGCATAACATATTGTCGTTGTTGGTGATGTGGGATTTATGCGGTGAACTGTTAGTGGACTTTTAAAGAAAATCAAACAAACCACTGTTTGATTTCCTTCAAAGTTTCAGGGCATTCGTTTCAGCCACGTTTTTTTGCAACGTCGCGGGTTTGGGTCGAGTTGACGAAAAAACAACCCATTGAAACGAAAGCGGTTGAATCTTTAAAGGAAATCGGGCGACGGTTGGCCCGATTTTCTTTAAAAGTCGACCCCATGTCGCCAACCAGGATCGGAAAAACCTTGTCCGGGGCGGCGAATACGTTAAAATGGAGTTTCCTGCCCGGCCAGCGGCGACCGCCGCTGGCCGGACGGTCTGGTTGGCTTAACGTTTGAACTTTTACCAAGTGGGCGTCCAAACCGCCGAATGCCCAATTGGTAAAAATCACAACCCTGCGGCACAGGCATTTTTGATTTTCGCAAAGTGGCGATTGGCGGTTCAATCGCCATTTCGCGAAACTTCAGTCAACGTTTTCCGGAATGATCGAGGCTTGGCGATGCATTTTCTTGGCATAGACGTCGGGAGTTTGTACGTCGGCATCGTATTGCTCGACGCCGATGGACGGATCATGCGCTCCGCCTACGAGCGCCACCGGGGCGAGCCGCTGAAGGCGGCGCGGCGGCTGCTGGCGGACTTCCCCCTCGACGGGGTGGTCAACGTGGCGCGGACCGGTTCCGGGGGCGAGGACCTTGTCGCCCTCGGCGGAGATTACATCGACGCGGTGGTCGCCGGCGTCGAAGGCGTGAAAAGCGCCGTGCCCGGCGCCAGGAACATCATCCAGATCGGCGGGGGATCCTTCAGCCTGACCCAATTGGCCGAGGACGGCGGCTACCAGCACAGTTCCATAAACAGCGCCTGCGCGTCCGGCACCGGCGCGTTTCTCGACCAGCAGTCGCACCGGCTCCAGGTTCCGCCCGCCGAACTCGGCGAACGCGCGATGCGCTACGACAAGCGCCCGCCCGCCGTGGCGACCCGCTGCGCCGTTTTCGCGAAATCCGACATGATCCACCTGCAGCAGGAAGGCTTCACCGTGGACGCCATCGCCGCGGGCCTGTGCGCCGGACTCGGCAACTCCACCGTCGACGGGCTGCTCGGGGGCAGGACGCTGACCGGCAAAACGGCGGTCATCGGCGGCGTCGCCATCAATCCGGTGGTCGTCGGGGCGGTGCGCGAAAAGCTGGGGGTGGAAGTGGTGGTCCCGGAACGGCCGCACCTGATCGGGGCGTTCGGCGCCGCCCGGGTCGCCAGTGAACGCCATAATCCGCGGGACGAACCGGCGAGGATCGCGTTGGCGGACGAGCCGGCGCGAAAGACCGGGAGGTTCGGAAAGCTCGCCGCGGACCCGGCGACGCTGCGGCCGCCGCTGGAATTGAAGCTCTCCGCGTATCCCGATTTTTCCTGGCACGAAAGCTGGGTCGACGCGGACGGGTCGGAAATCGCGGTGGTCGAACCCCGCTCCGGCACGGTTCGCGTGACCATGGGCATCGACATCGGTTCCACTTCCACCAAGGCCGCGTTCCTCGGCGACGACGAAAAGATGGTCGGCTGGATCTACCGCAAAACCGCCGGCAACCCCATCCGCGCGGTTCAGCTGCTGTTCAAGGCGGCGCGGGAGCTGGAGGCGCGCGGCGGGTTCAAGTTCGACGTCAGGGGCGTCGGGACGACCGGTTCCGGGCGGAAGATGATCGGCGCGCTGATCGGGGCGGACCTCGCCACCAACGAAATCACCGCCCACGCGGCGGCGGCGGCGTTCATCGATCCCGAGGTCGACACCATTATCGAACTCGGCGGCCAGGACGCCAAGTTCACGCAGCTCCAAAACGGCATGGTCTATAATTCCGTCATGAATTACGTTTGCGCGGCCGGCACGGGAAGCTTCATCGAGGAACAGGCGCTGAAGCTCGGCATTCCGCTGGACGAATACGCCGGGCGGGCGATGGGCAAGGCGTGTCCGCTCACCTCCGACCGCTGCACGGTCTATATGGAGCGGGACCTCGACCTGTTGCTCGCGCGGGGCTGGGAGAAGGACGCGGTCGCCGCGGCCGTCCTGCATTCGGTCCGCGACAACTACCTGAACAAGGTGGTGGGCGGCCTGTACATCGGCGATCACGTCTATTTCCAGGGCGCCACCGCCCGCAACAAGGCGCTGGTGGCGGCTTTCGAGGTGGAACTGGGCAAACCGATCCGGGTCAGTCCGTACTGCCACCTCACCGGATCCCTCGGCATGTGCCTGCTGGTCGCCGACCGCGTCCCGGAGGCCGAAAGGTCCAAAAACTTCAAGGGCCTCGGCTTCGCCGACGCCAGGGTGGAGGTCGATTACGAGACCTGCGAGCTGTGCCACAACCGCTGCAACCTGTCGCTGATCCGGACCGGCGGCGGCACGCTGGCCTGGGGCCTCAAGTGCGGGCGCGATTACGGCGACAAGAAGGTCAAGGTCCGCGACAATCCCGATTTCGAATGGTGGCGAAAGCGGCAGGGCGCGTGGCTGAGCCTGGAGAAAGGGAAGGGGCCGACGGCCAGGTCGCGGGGCCGGATCGGCATTCTGCGGTCGCTGGGCGTTTACGGCTATTATCCGTTCTGGAAACGCTTCGTCGAGGGGTTGGGCTACACGCCGGTGACCGCGTCCGGAACCGGGGACGGCGCCATGGCCACCGGCGCCGCCCTTGCGGCGGCGGAATATTGCGCGCCGGTGGTCGCCAGCCACGGCCACGCCGCCGAACTGCTGAACGGGGACAAGGTCGAGTGGCTGCTGGCGCCGCACCTGCTTCGCGAACCGGTGAAGCCGGGGTTCACCGATGCGCATTTCTGCTGCTACGTGCAGTCGCACCCGGGCGTGCTCCGGTCGGTCGCCGGCCTGCGGCGGAAGGACCGGATCCTCTCGCCGATCGTCCAGTTCAACCGCCCGGACGCCGAGCAGATCGCCGCGCTGCGCCGGGGCCTGCTGCCCCTGGGCGTCGACGACGACGCCATCGCCAGGGCGCTCGGAGAGGCGCGGGCGGCCCAGGACGCCTTCCGCGCGGAAGCGCTCCGGCTCGGCGCGGAAGCGCTTTCGGCGCTGGAACGCGGCGACGGCATGGGGCTGGTTTGCATCGGACGCCCGTACAACAGCGTCGACCCGGGCCTGACCCTCGATCTTCCGCGCAAAATGGCGGCGCTGGGCTATCCGGTGCTTTACCTCGACATGCTGCCCTACGATCTCCGGGACATTCTGCCGGAATTCGCGAACATGTACTGGCACTATGGACAGAAGATTCTGGCGACGGCGAGTTTCGTCGCCAAACATCCGCGACTGTTCGGCGTTTATTTCACCAACTTCATGTGCGGCCCCGACAGCTACATCCTGACCTATTTCAAGGAAATCATGGGCCGGGCCGGAAAGCCGTATCTATGCCTCCAGTTCGACGGACACGGCGCGGACGCCGGCTACCTCACCCGGGTGGAGGCGGCGCTGGAAAGCTTCCACGCCTGGTCGAAAATCCCCCGCCGCCGGGCGGCGGACACGGCGGACCGGGATAGACCAACGGCATGACGAGACTGTCGGAGTTCCGCAGACGGGGCGCGATTCCAGCCCGGCGTCACGACGCCTTTCTCCTGGCGCTCCTCCTTTCGCTGGCGCTGTGCGCGGCCGGCTTCGCGCTCCAGGAGTTTCTGCCCCGGCTCGCCGCGATCATCAGCCTGATCGCGCCCAACCCGGCCCCGGTCGAGGAGGAGGAATACGCGCCACCCTTCGTTCTGGTCGACCCCTCGCTCGTCGACGCCGCCGTTTCCGACCTGCCCGCCGAGGCCGAGGGCAACGTCAGCCGCCTCGCGCGGCAAGCGGCGGACCGTCCGGACCTTCCCGCGGGGTCGGCGACGATGGAGGAGGGGGTGGACGTCGTGCTCACCGCCCCGGAAGGCAACCCCGGAGCGGATGTTCCCGCCGGCAACTCCGACCAGGACCTCGTCCCGCCGGAAACGGCGCGGGTGGAGCCGGAAGCGCCTCCCGAATCCGGGGCGGCGACGGACCCGGGACTGCGGTTCCGGCAGCCGGAGCTTCCGCCCCTTCCGGAAATGACTCCGGAACCGGAGCGGGAAACGCCGCCCCCCGCATTCGATACGCCTCCGCCCTTGCCGGAGCCGGTTCCGACGGAAACCATCCCGGAACCCGAGCCGCCGCCTCCGGCTTTGCCGGAACCGGAGCCGGAACCGATTCCCGAGGCGGCTTCCGGGCCGGTCCGGGAAGCGGAGCCGGCGATTTCCGACCCGGACGATTTCGTGGATCTGGCCATGCTCCCGCCAGTTCCCGAAGGTTTCGTGAACCAGTCGACGCGGACGGTGAACGACCGGGCGGCCGAGCCGCTGGCGCCGCCGCCAGCGGAATCGCCGCCGCGGCTCCGGCCCGACGAGTTGGCGGTTCCGCCGGCCGCGCCGCCGTCCCCCGACGCGTCGCCGCCGCGAACCCCCGACCTGCCGCCGGCGCGGCCGCGGCCGACGTTCAAGAAGCTGGGGAGCGAAGCGAACCGCGCCGGCGCGCCGCGCCGGCGGAACCGCGAATCGAGCGTCAAGCTGCTCGGCGACGACGCGTCGATGCGCATCCTTCAGCATCGCTACGGCGCGTATATGGAAAAGGTGGCGCGACAGCTTCAGGAATCCCTGAACCGGCAGGCGGTGCTCAATCCCGCCGGCTACAACCGCGGCCAGGTGAAGATCCGCTTCGGCATCGCCCCCGACGGGAGCCTGTCGTACTGGGAGACGATCTATGCCGCGGAGGGCATGGACGCGGAGCGCATCCTTTCGGAGCGGACGGTGATCGAGGCGGCGCCGTTCGATCCGCTGACGCCGGAGATGCGGAAGGACGAAAACTTCCAGAAGCTGACGGTGACGGTGAACCTGTTGTGATCCGATTGCGATCCGACGCGGGCGAACGCCCGAATTCAGGTTTGCGCGTCATTCGCGGGCGGGGGTGGATGGTTCCCCGATCCGGTCCCGGCCGCTTCGCCGGTTTCGCCGGATTTTTCGCCGGCAAGGCCGCCGCGGAATTCATGGAGCGCCTGGCCGAGGGATTTGGCGACGCCGGGGAGGCGTTTCCCGAACAGGAGCAGGGCCACCAGCCCGATAACCACCCACTCCAGTCCGCCGGGCATGCTGAAAAAGGCCAATGGGACGCATTCCGCCATAGTCTCTCCTCTGTGGACCTGTGGAGAGGATCAAACCGCGGCTTGTTTGATTCCCTCCAAAAGGCGACTCCTACGTGCCGCCATTTTCGCCTTGAGTCGATCATGATATGCGATATGATTCGCTGTTGCAAGGAGTGGACTTTTTAAGAAAATCAATCGACCCGCCGATTGATTTCCCTCAAAGTTTCGGGGCGTCGTTTCCGAATCGTTTTTTTTTGCAATGTCGCCGGCCAGGGTCGAGGCGACGAAAAAAACAACCCATTGACGGGCAACGAAAGCGGGTGAATCCTTAAAGGAAATCGGGCGGCGGTTGGTCCGATTCCCTTTAAAAGTCGACGGGAAGAGCCGCATGCGTCAAGGATCCGTCTGGAGCGGATTGTTCGCGATCATGAATCTGGCCGTCGCCGCCGTCGCCGTCTATGTCGCGGTCGACGCGCTTGATCTTTCCCGCCGGCAGGGCGCCAGGACGGAGCAGGCGTTGGGCCGGCTGGCGGCCGCCGTGGACAAACTCGACGCCACGCTGGGCCAATTGGAGGTTTCCGGCGCGGCCGCGCCGGCCGCGGGACGTCCGCCCGGGCCGACACGCGGAAGCGCCGGGGTCGCGTTCGCCAACGACCGATATCGCGATCCCGAAGCCGAATACGGCGGCAGTCTCGTCACCAGCAGCATCGGCTTCGTCGGCAGCCTCAATCCGGTGGTCAGCAACGAGGCGACCCTTTCGGCGATCGCCGCCCTTTGCGTCAGTACGCTCGCCACCCCGGACAACAACGACCTCACCAGGTTCGAGCCGCTTCTGGCCGAATCCTGGGAGGTGGACGAGGAAGGGCTGGTCTACACCATCCATCTCCGGAAGAACGCGATGTGGCAGGGCTATGTGGATCCGGTGACCCGCGAGGAGGTTCCGCCCAAGTCCGTGACTTCGCGCGATTTCCTCTTCTATTGGAACACCATCCGGAACGAGGGCGTCCCCTGCGATCCGATCCGCAACTATTACGAGCTTCTCGACCGCATCGAGGTCGTGGACGATTACACCTTCAAGGCGGTGTGGCGCGAGGCGTACAGCCTGGGCGAGAGCTTCACCCTCGGGCTTTCCCCCCTGCCGGAGCATTATTACCGGCCGGATCCCGATTGGGACGACGCCCGTTTCGCCGACGAATTCGTCTCTTCGCCGCGCAATCAATGGATCGTCGGAACCGGGCCCTACAAGCTGGTCTCCTGGGACAAAAACAGCGGCATCGTCCTGGAAGTCGATGAAAATTACTTCGGTCCCAAGCCGTACATCTCGACCCGGCGCATCCGCGTCATCCCCGACCCGACCATATCCTTTCTCGAGTTCAAGCGGGACCAGCTCGACGTCTACGCGCTGCAGCCTTCGCAATGGCGCGAGGAAAGCCCGGAGCCGCTGTTCCGGCTCGTCACGCCCGACATCAAGACCGCCCACGCCGATTCCCTGGCCTGGGACGCGCGGAAGCGGGCGGGGGAGGCGCCCGAAAGCCACCAATTCGAAAAATACCAGTACGAAGGCTCTTCCTGGGCCTACGTCGGGTACAACCTGAACCGGCCGCTGTTCGCGGACCGCAAGGTCCGCGCCGCGCTGACCCATCTCGTCGACCGCGAGCGCATCCTGGACGAGGTCTTCCTCGGCCTCGGGGAGATCATCTCCGGCCCGTTCATCCCCCGCAGCCCCTATTACAACCACGCGGTCGAACCGCTGCCCTTCGACGTCGAACGCGCCCGGGAGCTGCTTGCCGAGGCCGGCTGGGAGGATACCGACGGCGACGGCGTCCTCGACAAGGACTACGACGGCTCGGGCGAGCGGAAGCCGTTCGCCTTCACCTTCATCATTCCGTCAACCTCGTCGGCCATCAGGCAATGGGCGGCGATCATTGAGCAGGACATGCTCAAGGCGAACATCAAGCCCAGCATCAAGCCGATCGAATGGTCGGTCTACGTGCAGTCCCTCGAAGAGAAGAATTTCGACGTCTGCTCCCTGTTGTGGGCGGGCGGCGTCGAGGGGGATCCGTACCAGATCTGGCACGGGTCCGGGGCGCGGCGGGACGGCAGCTCCAACCACGTCGGCTACGATTCGCCGGAGGCGAACCGCCTGATCGAACTCGGCCGGCGGACCGTGGACAAGGAAAAGCGCTACGCCGTCTACCGCGAGCTGCACCAGGTCATCGCCGGGGACCAGCCCTACACCTTCCTGATCGCCCCGACCGCGACGCTTGCCCAGAACAAGCGCTTCCGCAACGCCATCGTCTACAAGGGCGGAATGGACAAGACGCTGGAATGGATTCCGCGGCAATTGCGGCAGGCGCGCTGACGCGGAGCTTGAGTTTCTCCAAAGTTTCTTGGGTTTACATTTTACGTCGGGAATTATTGCAAGGTCGGCGGCATCGCCCGACAGGGCGAAAAATCAACCCATTGGTCAGTAAGCGGTAACATCTTTGGAGGAAATCGGGCGGTGGTTGGTCCGATTTCCTCCAAAAGTCCACGAGGAATGGGTCAACTTGAAATGCCAAATTGGCATTTCAAGTTCTTGGGGCGGTCGGCGTCGGGCTTTGCCCAGGGTTTTCACCGAATATGGAGCCACTGCCTTATCCATGATCCTGAAGTCGGAACGGGCGGTCGCGGCCAGTGTTCAGATAATCCGGGCTTTCGTACATCTGCGCCACGCCCTGAATATCAACCGAAGCCTGGCCTGGAAGGTGGAGGAATTGGCCGCGAAGGTGGGCGATCACGGCAAGGCGATAGCCATCATCTTCCAGGAACTCGATCTTTTGGCCCTGGAATCAGGTCCGGAGCATCAAAGGGAACGGATAGGCTTCAAGCCCAATAACAAGCGCGAAATATCCGGCAAGGGCAAGCCGCCGGAGGAGGATTGAGGTTGGAGGAAATCGGGCCAACCGCCGCCCGATTTCCTCCAAAAGTCCACTTCAAGGGACGTTCCGGGAAAAGCCGGCGCTTCTTGTTCCCTTTTGGAGGCAACGGCGTTCAGGGTTTCCTCCAGACGCCGCCCGGAAAGCCCTGGTGGGTGACTATGGCTTTAAGGCAATGTATATTGTGGTTGATTGGCGCAGAATTGCCTACCCATAGAGTCCTTTTGCCGCTTGTAAGTCATAGTGGACTTTTGGAGAAAATCAAACAAACCGCCGTTTGATTCTCTCCAAAGTTTCTTGGGTTTACATTTTGCGTCGGGAATTATTGCAAGGTCGGCGCTATCGCCCGACCTGATGAAAAAT
>JAISXA010000182.1 GCA_031270685.1 Planctomycetota bacterium | reverse complement strand
GGCAAGTATCCCATCTTCAACGACGACGCCATCATCCCCGCGCTCGAAAAGGACGGCGTCGAACACGGCGACGCCATGGATTACAGCGTCGTCGGCTGCGTCGAACCGACGCCGAGCGGCAATACCATGGGCTTGACCAACGCCTGCTTTTTCAACGTCGCCAAATGCCTGGAACTGGCGCTGAACAACGGGGCCTGCATGCTGACCGGCGATCAAATGGGCCCGAAGACCGGTGCCGCGGCGGATATGGCGGCCTATGCGGACGTTTGGGAGGCGTTTCACCAACAGCTCGCCCACGCGGCCAGGCGCGCGACGCTGGCCATGAACGTCATCGTCGCCGCCATCGCCCGGCACGCGCCGCATGTGTATTGTTCGCTCGTCACCAGGGGCTGCCTGGAAAAAGGACTCGATTCCGCCGCCGGCGGCGCGAAATACAATTACGTCGGCATTCAGGCCGTGGGCGTCGCCGACGTCGCGGATTCGCTGTACGCGATCAAAAAGCTGGTGTTCGACGACAAGGCGGTTTCGCTCGCGAAGCTGCGCGAAATGCTGCTGACCAATTTCGCGAACGACGAATTGTTCCGCCAACGCTGCATCAACCGCGTCGCCAAGTATGGCAACGACATTCCGGAAGTCGACGCCGTCGCCCGGCGGGTGGCCGAAACGTATTGCCTGGAAATCCGAAAGGGAACCGACCTGCGCGGCGGAAAGTACCGCGCCGGCCTGTACTGCCTGTCCTCGAACACGCCCATCGGCCGCCAGACCGCCGCGTTGCCGAGCGGCCGCCTCGCCGGGACGCCCTTGGGCGACGGCGGCGTTTCGCCGAAACACGGCATGGACGGCTGCGGGCCGACCGCCGCCGCCAAGTCGGTGGCCGGGCTCGACCATTCCCTCGCGACCAACGGCACGAATTACAATCAGAAATATCCCGCCAGTCTCATGGCCAGGCCGGAAAACCGGAGCCGCCTGGTGCGGATGATCCGGACCTATTTCAAGTTGGGCGGATTCCAGATCCAGTTCAACATCCTCAGCCCCGAGACGTTGCGCGCCGCCCAGGCCGATCCCGACGCGCACCGGTCGCTCGTTGTCCGCGTGGCGGGCTACAGCGCCTTTTTCGTGGAGCTTGATTCGGAAATCCAGAACGAGATCATTTCGCGGACCGAACTGACCGGCCTGTGACCGAATCGCCATGACCGACGACAGCCCCCGTGCGCTAATTTACGACATCCAGCGCTTTTGCCTTCACGATGGCCCCGGCGTGCGGACCACCTTCTTCTATAAAGGCTGTCCGCTGCGCTGTCCGTGGTGTTCCAATCCCGAATCCATAAGCCGGGAGCCGGAGCTGTATTTCATCGGGAGCAAATGCGTGGGCTGCGGGGAGTGCGCGCGCGCCTGTCCGGGCAAGCGCATCGTCGTGCGGAACGGCAAAGCGGAAATCGACCGCGCGCGGTGTCGCCGCTGCTTCGCCTGCGCCGCCGCCTGTCCGACCATGGCGCTGGTCAGGAAGGGGGAGTGGCATACTGCGGAGGAACTGGTCGAAAAGGCGCTGGCGGATAAGCCGTTTTACGACGAATCCGGCGGCGGCATCACCGTTTCCGGCGGCGAACCGCTGTTGCAGGCGGACGCGGCGGCGGCATTCCTGCGCCAGGCCCGGCGGGCCGGGCTTCGCACCGCCATGGAGACGTGCGGACTCGCGAGCCGCTCCGCCCTGGAAAAGGTTTTGCCGCATTGCGACCTGATATACATGGATGTCAAGCATCCCGACAGCCTTCGCCACCAGGAGATCGTCGGCAGTCCGAATGACGCCATTCTCGGCAATCTGCGTTTTCTCGCCGGCCGGGATGTCCGCCTCGTCGTGCGCATACCGCTCATCCCCGGATATAATCTCGATGCGGCGACCATCGGCGCCTACGCCGACCTGCTCGTCCCGCTTCGGGTCAAGGTGGAAGCGCTGCCTTTTCATCGGTTGGGCAAAAACAAATACGCTTCGGTTGGCAAGGAATACGCTCTTGGCGATGAAAAGCCCCCCGACGAGGCGACCATCGCCCGCGTCGTCGGCGCATTGGCCGGGGCCGGGTTGGAAGTGACGCGCTGAGTATCGGCTTCCGGCGTTAGGTACCTGATTGGAAACCGCCGTATGCCATAAAAGGCACGTACGGTGGTGTGAGAGGCGGGAACCGCAAGGAACCCGCCTACTCGATTTAAAATTTAAAATAATGATTGCATATATAATAATATAGTTTATAATGCTTAAAAACAATGCATTATATATAATCCCGACAACAGGAGGCGGCTGAGTGAAATTTTCAACAATAACAATTGAAAAAAGCCTGAACAGCGGTTTCCGCAGTAAATACAAAGCCTTCGTTGGCTTTGTGGATAGCGAATACTGGAATCGTTGCATGTTTGCAGTTCGGGATAAATCCCTGTTGGAGCGTATCGTTTTTTGCAACGACGTGATGGAAATTCCACCAGCGCATACGTTTCTGAGAGCAAAACCTATAAGCGCCGATTTGCAGGATTTTGATAAAAGGGGAATTGGGGCGTTTTGGGGCTATGTTTTCAAGTTTGTCTTCGGCTACCGTAACCAAAAGAGCGTTACGGCTCGGGTAAATACCGTCAGGACCGCAACATACTTCTTTGATATAGCCGAGGCGGTGGAAATCGTCAAAGCTGGTGATGGAGAATGAAAATTGCCACAATAGACACTTGTGAAGATGGCGGCCGCCAACATCGGGTGACGGTGTTTTTGGACAATGCCCGGGATCAACGCTGCTCCCTGGTCATGGACAAGGCAAAGGAATTGGGTATTGAGCTGGCGTTCCTTCCGTCGTATTCGCCCAAATTGAACTTGATAGAGCGATTCTGGAAGTATGTGAAGAAGACGTCCCTGGCGAATCACGCCATCTCCGACTTTGCTCAGTTTCGAGCGGCAATTGCTCTTTGTATAGAAGATGCATTCAAGAAGCATGCGGAAGAACTGAAGACGCTGCTTGCTCCGAAGTTTCAGACAATAGAGTTTTCACAATTACAGGTCGCGTGAAGTATAGGAGGCGCCATGATTGAACGGGCGGAAGCGGTTTATAATCTTCTGAAGTCGCATCGCGATGCGGGCGATGTCGACGCCGCGTTTTCGGCGTTCGACTCCATGGCCGCCTTAGGCGACGCGCCGGAAGTTGTCCGTATACGGGCGGAAGCGGCGGACTCGCTTGTTTGGGATTATTGCAAAGCCGGGCAACTGGAAACCGCGCAATCGATCTTCGACTCCATGGCCGCCTTAGGCGACGCGCCGGAGGTTGTCTGTGAACGGGCAAGAGCGGCATACTCACTTGTATGGCACTATGGCCACGCCAGACAATTGAAGACCGCGCACTCGCTTTTCGACTCCATGGCCGCATTCGGCGACGACCCGGAGGTTGTCCGTTGGCGGGCAAGAGCGGCAAGCCCACTTGTTTATTACTATTGCCAAGCCAAGCAGCTGGAGACCGCGCAATCGCTTTTCGATTCCATGGCCGCATTCGGCGCCGACCCGAAGGTTGTCCGTTGGCGGGCAAGAGCGGCAAGCTCACTTGTTTATTACTATTGCCAAGCCAAGCAGCTGGAGACCGCGCAATCGCTTTTCGACTCCATGGGTGCATATGGCGACGACCCGGAGGTTGTCCGTTGGCGGGCAAGTGCGACATACTCACTTGTAGAGGCCTATTGCCAAGTCGGGCGCCTGGAGGCCACGCACTTGATCTTCAACTTCATGGCCGAATTCACCAAGATAGAGCATGTCTGGGTGCGGCGCGAATTTGTCCGCAAGGTCGGAGTGGAGCGGATAGCAGCCGCTTGCGGCGCCGTGTCGCTGGACAAAAACGGTGATTACGAACTCATGAGCGTCAATCTTGGCGGGAGCACCGGTGCGTGCCCGGTCCTGAAAATGCTCAATCCGTCCAGTGGGGTATGGCATATGGAATTCGTGCCACCGGAGGTGACGACAGTCGTGGCGGCGTTGTCTTGGCGCAATCAAAGCGATTTGAATCCTGTTCAACTTACCTGAAAGGAAGAGAGCGATGGAAAAGGAATTGATTCAGCAGGGCGATGTATTGTTCTTCAGGGTTGATGAACTCCCGATAGTGTATGAAGCCCAAAAGGGAATGCATCCCGGCATGGCGACCTTCGCCGAAGGCGAGGTCACCGGGCATCACCATAGCGCCGTAATCGAGAAATCCGGCATGGAGGACAATATCGCCCTCTATGAAAAGGATGAGGTACTGTACTGCGAGGTCCGGCGCGAGATCGAAGTGACCCACCAGGAGCATAAGCCGGTCACGCTCGCGCCGGGGAAGTACCGCGTGGGGAGCGTCAGGGAGTACGATCCGTTCGAGAATGAGATCCGGAACGTCTGGGACTAATATTTATTGTCAGTGAACCCAAGGTGTTTAGCTGTTCGATTGACGCAATGCCATTTTTAGAGGAGGAGGCGGCATGACGGAACGGGCTGATGCGGCATTCAATCTCCTGGCGTCGCATCTAGACGCAGGCGCTATCGCACGGCGTGCAGGCGCGGCACGCTCGCTCGTTTGGGGATATGGGTACGCCCAAGCAACTGGAGACCGCGCAGTCGCTCTTCGATTCCATGGTCGCCTTTGGAGACGCTCCGGAAGTTGTTCTTGAGAGGATTGAAGCCGCGTTCTCGCTTGTGTTAAGCCATGACCGGGCCAAGCGCCTGGAGGAGGCGCAATCCTTTTTTTTGATCGTATGTACGCCTTTTGGACGGAGTTTGTAAACGGTGCTTCGGAATGACGCACAACCGCCTGGAAGATCCGGAAGGGGAGGTCGGAATGGGAAGGAATAACGTGATGCGCACGGCATGCGGAGGCGCGGCCGCATGGGGGTGGTTGCCAATGGTGAAACGCCTCGCGCAGGCGTCGTCGAATCTGATGCTCCCCCCGCATGAGCCGACGGCATAACGGAAGGGCGTATGGAGGCGGCATGCGCTATGGCCTGGCGCGTTGATCCAGGAGCGTTCGGTCCACATCGCCCGACCGGAAGATGCCATGAAGGTCCCCACTGGAACAAGGAAAGCGAACGGCGGTTCGTTTGATTCCCTTCAAAAAACCATTACATGAAACCTCCCGGGCCCTTCGGAACCGGATGGAGAAAGGGTGAACGCCATGCCAGCGCCGTTGATGAATGAACCCGTGAAATTGTGCATTCACCGCGCCGCCGATACAATCGGGGGCAATTGCGTCGAACTCGCATTCGGCGACCAGCGGTTGCTGCTGGATGCCGGGATGCCGCTGGACGAAGAGGCCGCGAAATCGCCCCTGCCTTCCACCCTCGATACCTCCCGGCCCGTTCAGGGGGTGCTGCTCAGCCATCTGCACGGCGACCACACCGGCGCCGTGCCCTATCTCCCCGCCGGCTGGAATATATATTGCGGCGAACCGACCGCCATGACCCTGGACCTCCTCTCCCGGTTCGGGGGGCATGATTTGCGGGGGCGGCTTCGCTGCTGGGAAAACGGCAGGGAGCTGGCGCTTGGGGCGTCCCGCATCATCCCCCGCCTCGTCGACCATTCCGCCTATGACGCCTATATGCTGGAGATCGCCGTCGCGGGCAAGCGGATACTGTACTCCGGCGATTTTCGCATGCACGGCCGCAAATCGAAACTGATGCAACTCCTGCTTCGCCAACCGCCGGCGGACGTCGACATCCTGATACTGGAGGGGACGAACCTTTTCCGGCCGGAACAAACCCCGAAGCCGGTTCTCTCCGAGGACGAACTGGAAGCCGGGCTGGCCGACCTGTTCGCCAAAACCAGGGGCAGGGTTTTCGCCAGTTGGTCGGCGACCAACCTCGACCGCACCGTGACCATGTTCCGCGCCTGCAAGAGAACGGGAAGAACGCTGGTTCTGGACGCGTTCACCATGAAGCTGCTCGACAGCCTGCGCCAATTCTACCCCGGCCTGCCCGGCTATGACTGGGAAGGTTGCTTTCCGATGACCGTCATCACCAGCGACATGGCCCGGGTGTTGCAAAACCTTTACGGCGACACCCGTTTCATCGACGTTCTCAAGAACGGCAAGGCGGCGATAAGCGCCGCCGCCCTGAGCCGGACGCCGGAACGCTGGGTGATCATGACCAGGGACAGCCTGGTCAAGGACTATCGGCTCAAGGGCGTCGTTCCGTCGGCGGACGACGCGTGGATCTGGTCACAATGGCGCGGCTATCTGGAACGGGAGAATACCCGGAGTACGCGCGAGTTCCTCAAGCCCTGCGGTGAACCGATTCATCTCCACACCAGCGGGCACGCCTCGCCGGACGACCTCGTCGAATTTGTCCGGGCGATACATCCGGGGCGGATCATCCCGGTGCATGGGGAGGGATGGGAATATTGGGCGGAGCGGTTTCCCAATTGCCTCCCCGTTGCCAACGGCGAATGGGTGGAACTGTAATTGCCGCGAAATCGCTTCTGCCGTCCACCCTTGATGTCTACCGGCCCGTCCAGGGCGTGCTTCTCAGACATCTGCACGGCGATCATGCCGGCGCAGTGCCGCACTTAACGTCTGCGCCTTTGATGAGCATCAACCGGCGTTGTGCTCCGGGCGAAAGACCTCACTCCGGCTATCCATCCTTCGGGATGATCGTCAACTTTGGGCCGTGTTCAATGAAGTAGGCCGCATCGAGACGAATGAAATCCTCTTTCGGGCCGGGAAGAGGGTAGCGCTTGCCGCAAAACGAAAAATCGTTGTCCTTTTTAGCGGGCGCGGCGGGCATGAAAGTCATGGCTGTGATTGACAAACTGTCGGGCAGTTTCTTGAAGCCGAACAGTTCCCACCATTTTTGCCCCTCGTCGCCGCGGAGCAGTTCCCGGATGAAAACGGCGTATTTAATTGCTTGTCGCACCACTCGCCCGGGAGGTTCGCTCGACTTGTTTTCGTCCTTGAGTTCGATAACATGGAGACACGAAACGCCGCCCACTATTTTGCGGGCGAGAATATCGATGCCGCCTCCCTTGTTGCCTGAATACGCGGGCTTCACACCTTCTCCGCTCGCTTTCAACGGTGTCGGCATACTGAAGAAGATGCCGCCCAGCATCACGGGCTGAATTCCCACCAGCGCTTTCTCGCCGGAAACCTTTTTTCTGAATTCCGTCAAGAGCCTGCTCTCCAAACGATGCTCTTCTTTCCCCTGTTTCCGTTTGGATGTTTCGGACGAGCTATTTTCACGGTCAAGAAAATGCTTCCGGAACCTTTTGCCTTCGGGGCTGTCCCATTCCACGGGTTTTTTGTTTTCAGTCACATACTCGAAATGCTCCTCGTTGCTTTTGCTTTCTTTATCGATTTCAAGCCATACCTTCCCGGAAGCGCCATTTTTTTCCTTGTATTGCAGGCGCCCGACCACCTGGCCATTATATCGGAGTTGAAAGACCAGGTCGGACGCTTTTTTCGCTGTCGCGGCATTGCCGACAGTCATATGTATTTCCAAAGGTCCCCACGCCCTGAATTTTTTCCGTGTTGTTCCGATCAATGGAATCACCGCATTGATCTGACCGATATACCGGCGATAGCGGGGAGCCCACTCTTCGGCATTGGTTGTGACAACAGCATGAGTATCGGAAATGACTTGTGCAAATTCATCACTCATCGGCGATCTCCATTCTGGACCCATCCGGGAGCGGCATGCGCAATTGAAGCCATGTGGCCGAAGTATAAACCGGACGCAATAAAACGTCAATGTTATTGTTGGCGCTGCGCTTTTCGACGTACCGGCACGGACTGCCTGGACCCGCTCCATAAGACGGTCATGCGGGATGGCGTCGAAGCAACTCTTGAGATCGGCGTCCACCACGCGGGTGAATCCGAGCTTCAAGAAGGTCTCCACCGCCCGCCTGGCTTTTCGGGCGCATTTCCCCGGCCTGAAGCCGTAGCCGCAGGGGAGGAATTTCGTTTCGAAGACAGGTTCTATGACCATCTTGACCGCCATCTGGACTATCCGGTCCTTGATGGTCGGTATGCCAAAGGGACGCTTCTAGCCGCCGCCCTTGTCAATCTCGACCCTTCGTACCGGGTCCGCCCGGCAGCGGCCGTCCTTGAGGGATGGGGACAATTCGGATAGGTGCCTTTCCTCTTCCCGCTGGAAGCGGGCGATAAATATCTTTCTTGGCGATGAAAAGCCCTCCGACGAGGCGACCATCGCCCGCGTCGTCGGCGCATTGGCCGGGGCCGGGTTGGAAGTGACGCGCTGAGCATCGGCTTCCGGCGTTATTTTCCGCCGGATCGTCGCGGGTTGGTCAATGACCGTCGGCGGGTTTGCCGCCGATGATGGATTTCACCTTCTCGAACGCCTGGTCCCGAACGTCGGCGCTGTCGGCCTCGAGGTTCAGGCGAAGAACCGGTTCGGTGTTCGAGCCGCGCAGGTTGAACCAGTGGTCGTCGAAGTACATCGACAGGCCGTCGAGGTGTAACGTTTCCTTCGCGTCCGCCTTGAGCGCGGCCTCGACCTTGTCCATGGTTTTCCGGACGTCGTCGACGGCGAAGTTCGCTTCGCCGGTGGCGAAGTATTTCCTGAAGGGGGCGATCAGCTCCGACAATTTCCCGCCGGATTTGGAAACCGCCGACAACACCGATATCATGGCCATTTCGGCGTTGTCGGTGAAATGCAACTCGCGGAAGTAGAAGTGGCCCGACAATTCGCCGGCGAAAATGGCGTTGGCCTCGCGCATCATCGCCTTGATGAAGGAATGTCCGACCCGGCACATCCTAGCCACGCCGCCAAGGCGCTCGATCTCCTCCCTGACCACCTTGGAACTGCGAAGATCGTAAAAGATGGTCGCGCCGGGTTCGCGGTCCAGCATTTCCCCCGCCAGGAGGGCGGTGACGAAATCGGCGGGAACGATCTCGCCGTTTTCGTCCGCATACATGCTGCGGTCGCCGTCGCCGTCGAAGGCGACGCCCAGATCCGCGCCTACCGCCTTGACCTTCGCCACCAGGTCGCGCATGTTTTCCGCCTTGATGGGATTGGCCTCGTGGTTGGGGAAATTGCCGTCCGGCTCGAAGTACAGCGGGATGACCTCGCAGGGAAGCTTGTTGAACAATTGCGGCAGGAACGCGCCCATGACGCCGTTGCCGGCGTCGACGACGACGGTCAACGGCTTGATGCCGTCCGCGTACTTGAGGAGGTTGGCGCGGTATTCGGCCTCGACCTCCCCGGCGGTTACGGCGCCGGTCTTTTCGCCGGTGGCGAACGAGTTTTTCCTGACCAGCTTCTCGATGTCGGCCAGCCCGGAATCGTAGGCCACGGGGATGGCGTCCTCGCGGCACCATTTGCAGCCGTTGTAGGCGGCGGGATTGTGGCTGGCGGTGATCTGCACGCCGGCGCCGGCCTTGTGGAAGGCGGTGGCGAAATACAGCATGGGCGTGGAGGCCATGCCGATGTCGATGACGTCCGCGCCCGCCTTGGTCAGTCCCCTGATCATGGCCTGGGACAGCGGCACGCCGGATGCCCGCATATCGCGCCCGACGACGACCAGCCGCGCGCCGAGAATCTGCGGCGCGGCCATGCCGATCGCCTCGAACAGCGCTTCGTTCACCTGATCCGGATAGGTGCCCCTGACGTCGTAAGCCTTGAAAACGCCCATCGCATCTCTCCCCTGTGAGTTTTCCCCGCACCGCCGAAGGTCGGGACCGCGGAACCGCGAGTCGACTTTTAAAGGAAATCGGGCTAACCGTCGCCCGATTTCCTTTAAAGATTCAACCGTTTTCGTTTCAACTGATTGTTTTTTCGTCAACTCGACCCGAGC
>JAISXA010000062.1 GCA_031270685.1 Planctomycetota bacterium | reverse complement strand
CTTTTCGGCCCGGGGCTGGAAAGCGGCGCTCGGCATCTCCTCAGCTCGGGGCATACACGCGGAAGCGGCCGATCGCAATCGGCTCGATAACCACAACCACCGCCAGATCGAGCATTTCGGGGATTCCGCCCATGATATCGCAATTCCTTTTCGAATTCGGACCACGATATGCGGACTTTTGGAGAGAATCAAACAAATCGCCGTTTGATTTTCTCCAAAGTTTCTTGGGGTTCCATTTTCCGTCGGGAATTATTGCAAGGTCGGCGGTATCGCCCGACCTGACGAAAAATCAACCCATTGGTCCGTAAGCAGTAACATCTTTGGAGGAAATCGGGCGGTGGTTGGCCCGATTTCCTCCAAAAGTCCACGATATGGTAAATGTACTTTCACGGAGGCGGGTTGTCAAGGGCAAGGCGAAAAAAGAAAAACCACTCTCACCTCCCCAACGGTATGAACTCCTCGACGTCCATCGAAAAGACGATGCCGCCGCCGGGTTCGTTCAGCGTTTCCACCGTGCCGATCGCCTCGACGATTGCGGGAAGCTTGTCCTCCTCGGCGACGATGAACAGCATCTCCTTTTCCGGCACCAGGGTGATGCCGAAGAATTTCACGTCCTCCTCGGTGCCGGTGCCGCGCGCGGAGAGGATCGTCCCCCCCGACGCCCCCGCCTTGCGCGATACGGCCATGACGTCGTCCGCGTAGCCCGAGTTGACGATGACGGTGATGAGCTTGTGTCCGGACGGCATTTTCTTGCTCCTCGTTTTGGCGTTGGAATCGGGGGCGGCGCCGGCGGCGCGCTTGCGGAGGAAGAGGACGGGAACGCGCAGGACCAGCGCGAGGCCGGCGAGCTTCCGGTTTCCGAGCGCCGCCTTCCGCACCGCCGGCACCACCTCCCGGTCCTCGTCGGTCATGACGATGAAGACGACGTCCTGCTGGATGTCGGCGAGGGACAGCGCCTGCAGAAATTTGTTGTCGCCGACCGATTTCCCCAGTGCCAGGGTGCCGCCGCGCGCTCCCGCGCCCTTCGCCGCCGCGACCAGCATTTCCCCCCTATGGCGCCCGACCAGGCACAGCAGCATTCTGGCCGGCCGTTCCATGAACTTATGCATTGCCGTTTCCTTCGTTTCGGGAACGCGATCGCCGCTCCATCGCCTCCCGGCGCCTTTCGGCGCGCCGGAAGGCGAGACCGAGCAACTGGATGGTGATGAGCGGGGCCATCGCGATCATGGCCACCATGCCGAAGGCGTCGGTGGCCGGATTGCCGCCGCGGGCGAACGACGCCCCCAGCGTCAAGGCGAGCACAAAGGTCGTCGACATCGGCCCGGACGCCACGCCGCCGGAGTCGAAGGCGATGGCGGTGAACAGCGGGGGCGAAATGCGGGTTAGCGCGAGGGCGAGGGCGTAGCCGGGCACGAGGAGCCACCAGATCGAAAGCCCGGTCACCACCCGCGTCATCCCGAGCGTGACGGCGGCGGCGATGCTCACCGACAGCGAGAACAGCATGATCGGGCGCTTGATGTGGCCGCCGGAGATTTCCTCCACCTGCTCGGTGAGAACCCACACCGCCGGTTCCGCTATGACCACCACCGCCCCGAGAAGCATGCCGACGGGCAACAGCACCCATCCCTCCCCGATGCCGCCCAGGCGCTGGCCGAGCGCTTGGCCGATCGGCGTGAACCCGCCGCCGACCCCGACCATGAAAACCACCAGGCCGATGAACGAATAAACCAGCCCCAGCAACATCCGCTTGATCTGCTGCAAGGTCAGGCGGAGCAGAAGGACCTGAAACAACAGGAAGAGGACGACCAGCGGCGCGAGCGCCAGGGCGATGTCCAGCGCGACGTGGGGAATTTCGTCGGTAAAGGCCGCCGCCAGACCCTTGACCGCGGCGTCCGCCCCGCCGCCGCGCTCGGCGTCGAGGCGGATCGGGGACAACAGTCCCATAACCGCCACCGCCGCGATCGGGCCGATCGACGCCAGACCGACGTAGCCGAAGCTGTTGTCGGTTCCGTCCTCCCTCTTGACCGCCGCGGCCGCGCCGATCCCCATCGCCATGATGAAGGGAACGGTGATGGGGCCGGTGGTGGCGCCGCCCGAGTCGAAGGCGACCCCGACGAAACCGGGATCGATGAACGAACAGATTATGAAAACCAGGACATAGAAGCCGATCAACAGTTTCGGCAGCGACCATTGCATGAGCACGCGGATCATGGCGACGACCAGGAAAAAGCCGACGCCGACCGCGATCATCACCAACAGCGCGAACCTGTTGATGTCGGGGGCGACGGAACTCACCTGACTGGCCAGCACCTGGACGTCCGGCTCGGCGATGGTGATCGCGAAGCCGATGAGGAACGCCGCCGCCAGGATCAGCGTCAGGTTCCGCTTCCGGGTGAGCGCGGAGCCCACCTTTTGCCCGAACGGCACCATGCCGATGTCGGCGCCGACGAGGAATATGCCCAGGCCCAGCATGAGCAGCGCGCCGCCGACGATATACTTCGCCAACTGCCCCTCGGGCAGCGGCGCGATGGTGAAATGCAGGACGGCCACGATCAGCATGACCGGCAGCACGGAGATCGCCGACTCTTTCAGTTTGGCCGCGAAATTGGATTTCAACCGATCTCCCCCGCAGCCGGCTTTTAAAGGGAATCGGGCGGTGGTTGGCCCGATTTTCCCCAAAAGTCCGCTGTTTGATTTCCTTCAAACTCCATCATACCATACGGCATCGACCGGAGCAATTCCAATCCGAAGTTTCACCAAGCGGCGGTTGATTCCATTGCGCCGTATTTGCGGGAACCGCATCGCAAATAAAGCAACGGCGGATGGCCGTGGCGGCGAAAGGTCGGCCTTTGACACGGCGACGCGCGAAGCATATTATAAATGAAGTTTTGCGAAGTGGCGATTAAACCGCCAATCGCCACTTTGCAAAAATCAACATGACTATTGGGTTTACTCATCATTTTAACCAATTGGCATTACGTTAGATGCGATGTTGATTTTGTTGCAAATCCTTTATTTTCGCGATTTGTGTTCTCAAAATCTTTATAACCCCTTATGTTTCAACAAAACTGTGATGAGTAAACCCAATAGTCATGAAAATCAAAAACTCCTATGCCGCAAGGACCGCGATTTTTACAAATTGGGCATTCGGCGGTTTGAATGCCCAATTTGCAAAAGTTCAGTTATAACCGGAATGTTGCGAATTGGGCATGCAAACCGGTAAGGAGGCGCCGCAACGTCCAGTCGACTCTTCCCCTTCCATGGCGGCGGGGCGGACAGGCCGCTCGTCCTGACCGCCTTCCAACTCAATGCCTGGATTCCCCTGGATGACCGGCCCCCCGCCGCCATCGTCGCCGGCCTGCCCGGCGTGGTCAAATTCTGGCTTGAGGAGAAGTTTCCCCGCGCCCGCTTCCCCATCGAGGCGATTCGGGGCGGGATTCCTTTCCCGGACTACGCGCCGGGACTGGTCTGCGAGGCGCTCTCGCTGGAGGAGGCGGGCTCCTGGTCGTTCAAGCTGCTGCATCCGGACAAAGACGCGGGCGACCGCGCCTGGAATACGGAACTGGCCTACCGGCGGACGGACGGACGGATACTGTTCGGCGCCAGGGCCTCCTGCTCCAGCCCGGCGAATCGCCGGCTCCCGGCCTCCTGCGCGGTTCCCGGCGTTGTGCGCTACGCGCTGAACCGCATCGGCATGCGGGATTGCGTTCCCATCACCTGCCGCCCCAAAAGCGCGGCCTCCATCGAGGAACTGCTCGCCTTGAAGCGGTTGGCGGCGGACCCGGCGAGAACCCTGCCGGTCGTCGTACTCTCCGGGGTGAATCGAAGCGAGAGGAGGTCGGGCATTCTCGAGGAGTATGCGCTGGACCCGGAACAACTGGCCGACGATCTGCTCGGCCTGGCGCACGTGGTGAAACTGCCTTGGCAGACGGCGTTCGAATGGACCAAGGCGGTGGGCAGAGAATGGTCCGTTTACAACGGCGCGGTGCGGACCTACTATCCCGGTCTCGACTTCGCCAGGGACGAGCCCTGGGACCACCCCAACGTCGCCGCCGGCAAGATCCTGTCCTGGCGGCCCAATGAGGACCGGGGCGAGCGGGGCTTCCGGGATTTCCTCCGCAACCGGCTCCGCCGGTATTCCGGCGGCAGGCAGGTGGACTGGGGGAATCTGCTGTTTATCGACGACGCCCGGACCGAGAAAGCCAATCTCGACTACAACCGCATCTACGAGCAGGCCATCGACGACATCGACGAACACAACCAGAAGGTCGTCATCGACATGAAGGCGAAATTCGACGCGGAACGGGCGAGCTATCGCGACAAGATAAAATCCCTGGAGCGGGAAGCGGAACAGTTCAGCGACGACGCGCTGATCATGTCCGGGGAAGTGGAGCGTTACCGGCGCCTAAACTACAGCCTGCGGGCGAGGATCGACGCCCTCAACTTCGAGCTTCGGCGCCTGCGCGGCGCCGGCGTCGTCACCGGCGGCCGGAACCCGCGGAATTACGAGGAGTTGGAGGATTGGATCATCGACAGCTTCCCCGAGTCGATATACCTGCACCCCAGGGCGGTGCGCGGTCTGCGCAACGCCGAGTACGAGGACGTCGGCAAGCTCTGCGACGCGATCCGGCTGCTGGCCGGTCCGTACCGGGACATGCGGCGGGGCATACTCCCGAAGGCGGAGTTCGACGAACAGCTCCAGTCGCCGCACAATTTCGCCATCGAGCGGAGCATCAGCGAGTCCAGGGCCGGCGAGAAGGGGGACATGTACTTCGTGGCCTATCCGGCCAACGCCGGGAACCCGCGCCTCCTGGAATGGCATCTGACGCATGGAAATTCCTACGAGTCCCGCTACTGCCTGCGCATTTACTTCTTTTGGGACAAAACGGAGGAGGTGGTCGTCATCGGCTGGCTGCCCAGCCATCTCGACAACCGGTTGACCTGATTGACGCATTTGCCGTCAAAAGTCCGCCTGGAGACGCCGAATGACCGGACGCGCGTTCATAATCGGCGGCGCCGGCCAAATCGGCCTGGCCGTCGCGGACCGATTGTTGTCCGGCGGATGGGAGGTGACGGTCGCGCGGCGGGGAACGCGCGCGCCGGATGCCGGTTTGACCGCGCGCGGGATGATGACGGTCGTCTTCGACCGGGATGACGCCGAAGCCTTTCGGCGGGCGCTCGCGGACGGCGCCGACGCGGTGGTGGACGTGATCGCCCATGATGCCGGGCACGCCGATCAGCTCCTGTCGCTGGGGACGAACATCGGCGCCTTGGTCGCCGTCTCGTCGGCCGCCGTCTACCGGGACGCCGCCGGGCGCGCGCTTGACGGGGCCGGCGCCGGCGGATTCCCCGATTTCCCGGTTCCCATTCCGGAGACGCAACGCACCGTCGAGCCCGGCTCCTCCGCCTATTCGGCCAAAAAGGCGGCCATGGAGCGGCGGTTGCTCGACCAGGCGCGAACGCCGGTCACGATCATCCGTCCGGGAGCGGTGTACGGCGCGCCGTCGTCGCACCCGCGCGAATGGTGGTTTGTAAAGCGCATGCTTGACCGGCGCCCGTTCATCCCCTTGGCGTACAAGGGCGAAAGCCGCTTTCATCCCGCGGCGGCGGAAAATGTCGCGGCCGTTGTCGCCGCGGCGCTGGAAAACCCCGGAATCCGCGTATTGAACGCGGCCGATCCGGTCGTTCCGACGGTTCGGGAAATAGGCGGGATCATTGCCTCCGCGCTTGGCTATGCGGGGCGGTTCGCGTTGGTCGACTCCGAAGGTTTTCCCCCCGGCGTCGGCGCCACGCCCTGGTCGATACCGAAGCCGATGGTCCTCGATCTGCGCGGGATCGAACTGTTGGGGGTCAAACTCCCGGTCGGCTATGAAGACAGGGCGGAGGCGATATGCCGCTGGCTGGCGGAAACCGCCTCCGCCGGCGATTGGCGGGAGCGGTTTCCCGTATTGGCCGCATACCCCCATGATCTTTTCGACTATGCGGCGGAGGACGATTTCGGTAAAACGAAAAACAACTGAATTGTTGCAAATTGGGCATTCAAACCGCCGAATGCCCAATTTGTAAAAATCCCGATCCTTAACGAAGGAAATCAAACGGCGGTTTGTTTGATTCCCTTCAAACGCCCGCTTTCAGAAGCCGAAGCTCACGCTCAGGTTGCCGCCGAAGCCGCGACGGGCGCCGACGACGCCGTGGACGGAAGCGCCGAGGCTCGCGCGATCGTTGATTCTCAAGTCGACGCCCACCTCGCCCAAGCCGGACGAACCGCCCATATTGGCCTTGCGGATGGCTACTCCGCCGGCGTAACTGCCGCCGGTTTTTCCGTCATGCTCGTATTCCCAGGCCGTTTTAACAAAGACGCTGGCGCTGCGGCCGAAGTTGTGGCTGTATTTGACGCCGAGCTGGGTACGGAGGGAATCGGTCTTATCGACGTGCATCCGGTCGCCGATCCGGTTGATGTCGCTGTCGGCTTCCAGGCGGGTCCACAAGCCTTTCGCGAAGAGGTCGACGGCGTTGGCCTCGCTCGGGCGGAAGATGTGGCCGATGCCGATGTGGCCGCCGTAGTAGGCCGATTTCAGGTCGTAGTCGGTGTCGAAACCGGAGGCGTACCCGGACCTGGCGGCGCCGGCGCGAGCCGACAGTTCGCCGTACAGTCCGAAGCAGGTGTCGTGGCGAAGCAGCAAGCCGCCGCCGTGGTAGCGGGTGTCGCCGTCGCCGCGGAAGAACGAGTTGAAGGCGTCGTAATTACCCCAGCCGGCTTCGAAAAAGACGCCGAAGTCGGTCTTGCCGTTGCCGCCGTGGTTGACGCGCAGGCCGGGACCGGCCAGCAGGTGGAAGTCGTTCGACTTGATGTGGGAGTCGGTGTCGACCTTGACGCTCCCGCCGCTGAAGGAGGCGAAGCCGCCGA
>JAISXA010000024.1 GCA_031270685.1 Planctomycetota bacterium | reverse complement strand
GTACTTCGATGACATCTTTCGCATGGCTGTCCTCCGGATAAAAGCGGCCTACACAACTTTATCCGGAAACGCCTCCTCGATTACAACCGCTGACCTTAACAAAAGTGAGATGCGCCCCCGCTTTTCTTGCATTGTTTGTAATGCTTGCATCGGCATTTTTTACTAAATAATTATGGTGTGTATGCTTATTTCCGCGCATTGGGATACGCGCCTTCGAGTGTTCGCGGGATTTGTATTTCTCTTTACGGTTATAGCGACGACGAGCTTAGGGGCGGGAGATTTTCACTGGGATAGTCATACACTGCACCCATTCGCCGACGAAGTCATCTATTTTCTGTTGATTGACCGTTTCGATGATGGCGATCCATCCAACAACACGGGAGTGTATGCCAGCCCTGGCGGCCGAAGTTTGCAGCCGGGTCGGGATCGGGAGGAATTGTTCGACTCCATTGAACGGCATGGATATAACCCGAAAGACTTCGGCTATTATCAGGGCGGTGACTTCAAGGGAATACGGCGGCAGTTGGATTATATCCAGGGGCTGGGCGCCACTGCCATATGGGTTTCGCCGATTTTCAAAAATAAGACCATCCAATGGGATTCCGCCGGCTACCACGGGTATTGGATACTCGATTTTACCACTGTCGATCCCCACTATGGA
Organism: Planctomycetota bacterium; assembly: GCA_031270685.1. Classification (GTDB taxonomy): domain Bacteria; phylum Planctomycetota; class SZUA-567; order SZUA-567; family SZUA-567; genus JAIRTL01. The sequence continues at coordinate 22,899 of JAISXA010000024.1, read as the reverse complement.
AGCGAACAAGATTTTCACGATCTGGTCGAAGCCGCGCACGCCCGGAGCATGAAGATCTATATGGACATCGTCGTCAATCATACTGCGGACGTCATTTACTATGCGGACGATGACTACAATTTCCGCCTTGCCCCGCCCCATCCCCCCAAGTTGAATCCGGATGATCTCCACATCAAAACGCCGGCCTGGCTCAATGATTTGGACAATTATCACAATCTCGGCAATTTTATTGACAATAATCGCGACAATCCGCTCTATGGCAAAAGCTCTTTGCTGGGAGATTTCATTGGCCTGGACGACTTGGCAACCGAAAAACCTGAAGTCGTCAATGGCATGATAGCGATCTATGCGGACTGGATCCGAAAATACCGCATCGACGGCTTCCGCCTGGATACTGCCAAGCACGTTGACTTTGAGTTCTGGCGCGCCTTTTGCCCCGCCATGTTTGAGGCGGCCCGCGTGGCTGGCATTCCCGATTTCCGCATTTTTGGGGAAGTGACTCCCGAGGATGTCTCCGATGGCAACTCCCTTCTTGGGGCGCGTTTTTTGAGTGAATTCATGCATGGGGCCGCCATGCCATCGGTTCTTGATTTTGGTTTCTGGTCAGCGGCTTTGGACTACGCCGCGCGCGGCGGCAGCCCGGAAAGACTGCGCGATCTTTTCACCGCCGACGGCTGGTATGTCGGCCCAGGCATCAGCGCGCACGACTTGCCCATCTTTCTTGGCAACCACGATTTCGGACGCATCGGCTATGGTATAATTACGAGCCAGCCATTCGAGTCAGAAACCAATTGGTTGTGCCGCACCGAGCTTGCCCATGCCCTGATGTTTTTCGCAAGAGGCGTGCCGACTCTATATTACGGCGACGAACAGGGGTTCACCGGTTCTACCCCCGGCAATGACAAAAGTGCCCGCCAGCCGATGTTTGCCAACGCCATTCCCCAATACCGGAATGATCACATCCTCGGTTCCGACCGGAAGCCTTCCGATTCCCATTTCGATATGAGTCACCCCCTGTACAAAACGATTCGCACCCTTGCCGGCCTGCGCCGGGAGCATGCGGCCTTGCGGCGGGGCGCGTCGATTCCACGCCTTGCGGACAAACAGGCGGGATTGTTCGCCTTCTCACGGATTTGTCCCGACAACCCGGTGGAATATGTCGCCGTTTTCAACAACGCCATCGAACCTCGCCAAGGGATGCTTGCCACGTATTACCCTGCCGGGACATCTTTCCAGGAGATGTTCCCCGGAGCCGGCGATTGTCTCGTCACCGGTGATGACGGCCGTCTTGCGGTCGATTTGCAACCGTTGTCGGCCAAACTGTATCGGGCCGAGATTCCTGTCCCAAGTACGAATCCGTCGGCGTATTCCATGGATATCGCGGTTGGCGATGACGGGCGAATGCGGGTTCGCGCACTTGACGAAGCCGGACACGAATTTATGGAGCGCATACCGATTACGGCGACGCTTCATGGACAGCCGCCCCCCGGCGTCATGCGGTTTAGCATTCGTGCGGGAGATGGTGATTGGAAATGGTTGGGGAATTCGATGGAACCGCCGTATTCCGTTTATGTTGATCCATCTTCCGTGCCGCCAGGAACCAAGCTCGAATTTAGGGCTGAATACCATGATTCCTCCGGAACCTGCGTCATCGGGGAATGCACGGTTCCTTGATCTGGCTTCCGCCGAATAACGGCCGAAAAATTCGCAGTGCGATCGACCCATACCGTCTTGCGGGAGTGAAGAGGAGGTGCGTCCTTTCGAAACGCGCGGCAGTAGTCAAGCGGTTGGGGACATGGTAACACATTCCATTCTGGTGGGAATGATGGCGCGCCCGGAAATCGGGCGGTGGTTGACCCGATTTTCTCCAAAAGTCCACCAAAAGTCCACTGGAAATAATGCGGCAAAAACGGCGATCTTCCACGAATCGACAAAAACAGGCACAAAGCCGTTTTCGCTCTGCGCCTGCGCATTTCATACCGTGTTCGCCCTTTTACTTGCCTCGGGGATGCTACTTCGCGAGGTCGTAAACGTGCTTGACGGCGGCGTCGAAGGACTTGATGGCGTATTCGATGTCTTCCATCGGAGCGGTGAGCGGGGGCAGCCAGCGGAACACCTTCTGGTTGTTGAAGGAGTGCATGACCTGGATGCGGAACTCTTCGGAGAAGAAGCGTTCGCACTCCGTCGCCCAGTTCGCGCCGTACTTGTCCTCGAGGCCGGGCTTGGTGGGCTCGAACTCGACGCCGATGATCATGCCCTTGCCGCGGACGTCCTTGATGATGCCGGGGTACTTTTCCTTGGTGGCTTTCATCGCGTCGAAGATGACCTTGCCCTTTTCGTTGGCCATCCCGGGAAGGTCGTTTTCGATGATGAACTGCAGGGCGGCGATGCCGCTGGCGGCGGCGTAGGCGCAGCCCTGGTAGGTCGCGGTGTGGTGGAACGCGGTCTCGGGGGTGCCGTAGGCGGCGTCATGGACTTCGGGCTTGGCGCAGTAGCCGGCCAGCGGGATGAAGCCGCCGGAGATGCCCTTCGCGAAGCTCATGACGTCCGGGATGATGTCGAACCACTGGCAGGCCCACATCTTGCCGGTACGGCCGCAGCCGGTCTGGACTTCGTCGGCCACCAGGTAGGTGTTGGTCTTGGTGCAGAGGTCGCGGGCGGTCTTGAAGAATTCCTCGCTCGCCACGTTGACTCCGCCTTCGCCCTGGACGGGTTCCATGAAGAACGCCTGGTACTGGCCGGTTTCGAGCTCTTTCTTGAGGGCCGCGACGTCGTTGTAGGGGATGTGGGTGACCTGGTCGAGGATGAGGCCGCCCTGGTAGGCCTGCCAGGTGTCCTTGCCGCCGACGGACACGGCGCCGGCCGTCTTGCCGTGGAACGCGTTGATGGTGGAGAGGATCTTGGTCTTGTTCTTGTTGTTGCGGTGGGCGATCTTGACCAGCTTGATGCAGCCTTCGAGGGCTTCCGCACCGCCGGTGGCCATCTGGACCTTGGTCAGGGCGCCGCCCGGGGTGGTCCTGGCGATGTTGGAGTAGAAGGCGGCGGCGATGTTGTGGTAGGAGACCGCGCCCATGTTGTAGCACCTGGCGTTGAAAACCTTTTCGATCTGCTTCCAGACGAACTCGTTGTTGTTGCCGACGCTCATGACGCCGACCGCGCCCAGCATGTCGATCCACTGCTTGCCGTTCGCTTCGGTGAGGTGCGCGTTTTCGGCCTTCACAAAGTAATGCGCGCCGCTCAACTGGACCTTCAGGGTGTTGGAGTACTTTTCCTGAATCATTTTGCAGGTCGCTTCGTCGAAGTTGATCGCGTCGTCCACAGTGTAGAATTCCGGATACTTGTCTTTCACGTTCGCCATGGGTAATCTCCTTTAATGTGAACCCAACTCGCAAAATACCGCACGCGAAAAGCCGATGCTCCCGTACTATTCAGGTGTCACTGTCAATATTGAATGAGCCCTTGATAGGCAGAGGAACGACCAGCTTCCCGATGACGTGAAGCCCCAGAGCCGCCATGGCATCGGTAAGGCTTCGGCATCGAGGTTTTCGGCAGTATAATTCCTTGCCGCGGCCTTGTCCATGGTTGTTTCCCCCTCTCCGAAGGTTCGGCGGGATCCATCGCCCGCACCGCTCCCGGACGCAGCCATTCCAGGGCCGTCACCTCCGCCTTGAGGCCGGAGCGGCGGAAATCCCGGTATTCGGCCAGGACGTGCCGGGGTTCGTTGCGGGAGTTGTCTTTCAAGCGGGTGATGAAGAAGGCGGCGGCTTGATGGATGCCGTCAAAAGGTATGGGTATCGTTAAAAGGTTCATTTCTTGACCAGCACATACCGCGCTTAACGATTGTTCACCACAAACCTATCATACATCCGCTACTCCTCCGCCAAGGCTGTCCACGCCGTACCCGGCGGCGAGCTTCCCGTTGAACGTTGTCTCCAGGACCGTTAGGCGCACCTTGTTCATGAGTCACACCCCGAGACTCTCCACCCAAGCGGCGAGGCTCGCCGCCGTCTGCCTGCCGTTGAGCATCTTGCCGTCCAGTATGGTCGCGGCGGCGTCCACGCTCGGGCGAAGCTCCGCCACGGTGTTGCCGATGCCGCTGGAGCCGGACGTGGCGAACGGCACGATGGTCTTACCCGTGAAGTCGTATGCCTCGAGGAAGGTGTTGACGATGGTCGGCGCGACGTACCACCAGATGGGAAAGCCGACGAACACCACGTCGTAGGCGGCAACGTCCGCGTCCGCATCCGCCATCGCCGGGCGGAACGCCTTGTCGCGCATCTCAATGGAGCTGCGTGACTGGTCGTCCTGCCAGTTCAGGTCGGCTCGCGTGTACGGCGCCTCCGGCCTTATCTCATGGATGTCCGCGCCAGCCGCTTCGGCGAGCGTCTCCGCCACCTTGCGCGTCACTCCGCTTGCGGAGAAGTACGCCACCAGTTTCCTGCTCATGTCTTTGTCCCCCTTATGCGCATTCCGGTTTGGGTAGAAGTTCCGGCCGAGCCGTCGCCCACTGTATTGAACCAAGTAAAGTGGACCAACCCCATTATACCGTATCCTTTTCGAATTGCAAAACCTCGGCGGCGGCCGTTTCGCCCCGGGAACGCAAACGGGGGCGGCGTCCTTTGCTGGAGCCAAAAGTCCGCCTCCGGATGCCCGCGAGTTTTTAAAAAGAATTTCTTGACACCGGGTGATTTGTCGCTAAAGTTGAGTCCGCAACAAACGCACCGCCGCACCGCTGCCGGTGCTTACACCTTATGAGACGCCGCCTTTTCACAATAATTGCCGCTATTTCGCCGCCGCTTTCGGAATATCCCCGCGACCCACCCGGATGGCCGTCTCCGCTCGCCCGGGGAAAAAGGATTGCCCATGAAAACCATGCGCATGACCACCGGGCAGGCCCTGGTCAAATTCCTCGACCGCCAATACGTCTCGTTCGACGGCGTCGAGTCGAAGTTCGTCGCGGGCGTGTTCACCGTGTTCGGGCACGGCTGCGTGGTCGGCATCGGCCAGGCGCTGGACGAGAATCCCGGCAAGCTTAAGGTTTTCATGGGGAAAAACGAGCAGGGGATGGCCCATGCCGCCACCGGGTTCGCCAAGCAGAACAACCGCCGCGGGATCATCGCCTGCGCCAGCTCCATCGGCCCCGGCGCGGCCAACATGGTCGCCGCCGCCGGCGTCGCCAGCGTCAACAACATCCCGTTGCTGCTCCTTCCCGGGGACGCCTTCGCCAGCCGCCAGCCCGATCCCGTGTTGCAGCAACTTGAACATGCCGACGACCCCACCCGCACCACCAACGACGCCTTCAAGGCGGTGTGCCGCTATTGGGACCGGGTCAGCCGTCCGGAAATGCTCATGACCGCGCTCATCAACGCCATGCGCGTCCTCACCGATCCGGCGCTGGCCGGCGCGGTCTGCGTCGCCATGCCCCAGGACGTCCAGGGAGAGGCGTGGGACTTCCCGGTGGATTTCTTCGCCAGGCGCGTGCACCGCATCACCCGCCCCGTACCCGTCGACGAGGAGATAGCCGACGCCGCCCGGGCGATCAAGGCGGCGAAGAAGCCTTTTGTCGTGGTCGGCGGCGGCGTGCGTTATTCCGAGGCCGGCAAGGCGGTCGTCGCGTTTTGCGAAAAATACAACCTCCCCGTCGGCGAAACCCAGGCGGGCAAGGGAAGCATTTCTTCCAGCCATCCGCTCAATCTCGGCGGCCTCGGCGGCACCGGGAACGCGGCCGCCAACCGCGTCGCCGCGAAGTCCGACCTGATCATCGGCGCTGGCACCCGCTTCACCGATTTCACCACCGCCTCGAAGTCGCTGTTTTCCAACGCCAGGGTGGTGGCGCTGAACGTGTCCGCCTTCCATGCGGAAAAGCTCGACGCGATCCGGGTGGTCGGCGACGCCAAGGCTGGAATCGAGAAACTGACCGCCGCCCTCGCGGGGTACAAGTCTCGGTACAACAAGGAGATCGCGACCGCCAAGGCGGGGTGGGCGAGGGAATTGAAGCGCCTGTCCTCCATTCTTTATTCCGGGCGCGGCTTTGTCCCCGAAGTCGGGGAGCGCGACCCGCGTTCCGTCGACGAATTCGCCGAAATCACCGGCGGGCGGATAGCCCAGACCGCCGGCCTGGCCATGGTGCGGAAGATCATCCCCGGGGACGCCATCGTCGTCGGAGCGTCCGGGAGCCTTCCCGGCGACATGCAGCGCATGTGGGAGACCGAGGTCCGGGACAGCTACCACATGGAATACGGCTATTCGTGCATGGGCTACGAGATCGCCGCCGCCCTGGGGGCGAAACTCGCCCGCCCGGACCGGGAAGTCTACGCCATGGTCGGCGACGGGTCCTACCTGATGCTGCATTCCGAGATGGTCACCGCCGTGCAGGAAGGCGTGAAAATCAACGTCCTCGTCTTCGACAACTCCGGCTTCGGCTGCATCAACAATCTGCAGATGGGGCAGGGCATCGGCTCCCTCGCGACCGAGTTCCGCGGGCGCAACCGCCGGACCGGAAAGCTTGACGGGCCGCTCATGCTTATCGACTACGCCAAGAACGCGGAAAGCTACGGCTTCAAGACCTACACCGCGCTGACCCTCCCGGAGCTGGAGGCGGCGCTCGGGGACTCGCTGAAGCAGACGCGCCCGGTCCTGATCGACATCAAGACCCTGCCCAAGACCATGACCCACGGCTACGACTCCTGGTGGCACGTCGGCAACGCGGCGGTCACCAGGAGCGAGAAAGGCAGAAAAGCCTACGCGGAGAAGATCGGGATGCTCAAGAAGATCAGGCGGTATTGAGACCGACTTGGAAGGAGACCAGGATGTTCGATTCGGGGAACGTCCGGCTGGGCATCGCTCCCATCGCCTGGACCAACGACGACATGCCGGACCTCGGCAAGGAAAACACCTTCGAGCAGTGCGTGAGCGAAATGGCGCTCGCCGGCTTTTCGGGATGCGAAATCGGCAATAAATATCCCCGGGACCCCGCCGTCCTCAAGGCGGCGCTGGATCTCCGGGGCCTGCAGGTCGCCAACGCCTGGTTCAGCTCCTTCCTCACCACCAAACCCTACGCGGAGACGGAAAAGGACTTCATCGCCCAGTGCGATTTCCTCCGCGCGGCGGGGGCGGAGCGCATCGGCGCATCCGAACAGGGCCACAGCATCCAGGGCATAATGGACGCTCCGATCTTCGGGGCGAAGCATCGCATGAACGCCGACGAATGGGCGCTGTTGTGCGGCGGTCTCGACAAGCTCGGGAAAATAGCCGCCGACAAGGGGATGCAGCTCGTCTTCCACCATCACATGGGGACCGTCGTCCAGACCGGCGCCGAGACCGACCGGCTCATGGAAGGCACCGCTCCCGATCTGGTCGGGCTGCTGTTCGATTCGGGACATTTCGCGTATTCCGGCGACGATCCGCTCGCGATGCTGAAGAAGCATGTTTCCCGGGTGCGGCACGTCCACCTCAAGGACATCCGGCCGGAGATGGTGAAAAAGGTGCGCGACGAAAAACTGTCGTTCCTGAAGGGCGTGCGGCTCGGAACCTTCACCGTCCCCGGCGACGGCGCGATCGACTTCGAACCGATATTCAAGGCGCTGTCCGACGCCGGCTACCAGGGCTGGATGCTGGTCGAGGCGGAGCAGGATCCGGCGCAGGCCGATCCGCTCGCCTACGCGATCAAGGCGCGCAAGTTCATTCGCGAGCGGACCGGGCTGTAAGGGCGCGCCGCCGGCGCGTCATGACCAGGGGTTTGACCGCATTCACAGGAGGAAGGCGATGGAGTCGAAAATGTCCGAGTTTCTACGCCGGTTCGGCTCGTTGATCGGACTGATCATTCTCTGCATCATTCTCGCCGTATGGTCGGACACTTTCCTGACCGGGCGGAACTTGATGAACATCCTCCGCCAGTCCTCCATCGCGGCCCTGCTGGCGATAGGCGTGCTGCTCCCCATTCTCACCGGGGGCATCGACCTTTCCGTGGGTTCCATTCAGGGCTTCACCATGTGCTTCATGGCCTACATGGTGGTCACCACCGGGATCAATTCGATTCTCGGCATATTCCTGACGCTCCTGCTCGGCTCGTTCATGGGGTTGATCAACGGCCTGCTGCTCACCAAGCTGCGCCTTCCCCACCCCTTCATCTCCACCCTCGGCATGCAATACGTCGCCCGCGGCTTGGCGCTCATCATCACCGGCGGCATGCCCATTTCCGGTTTGCCGCCGGCCGCCCGCTGGCTCGGCTCGGAGAACATCGGCGGCTTTCCCGTCTCGGCGCTCCTGGTGGTCGTGGTGTGCATGGTTTATTACGTCATCCTCAATCACACCCCGTTCGGCCGTTACGTCTACTCGATCGGCGGCAGCCGCGAGGCCGCCCGGCTGTCCGGCGTCAACCTCGACCGGGTTCTGAACTGGACGTTCGTCAGCGCCGGATTTCTCTCCGCCCTGGCCGGCGTCGTCCTGGCCGGGCGGGTGAATTCCGGATACCCGTTGGCCGGGGACGGCGGCGAACTGGACGGCATCGCCGGTTGCGTCATCGGCGGAACCTCGCTGTTCGGCGGCGAGGGAACGGTCCTCGGCACCATGATCGGCGTTCTCATCATGGGCGTTCTCCGCAACGGCCTGAATCTCCTCGACGTGTCCGCGTTCTGGCAGAAGGTTTTCATCGGCATTGTGGTGATTCTCGCGGTATGGGTGGATGTGCTCCGCAGAACCGCCGAATACCGCGCCTCGGTCAGGAAAGTCTGATTTGCTTGCGTCGCCCCGGCCTTTCCGAGCCGCTCCGGACCGGCCGGGGCACCCTTCGTACGAGCGGTCAAAGGAGTGAAGACATGAGGAAATTGCTGTTGGCAGCGTTCGCGGTCGTGCTCATGGCGGGAATGGCGGCCCAGGCGGGCCAGATCAGGGTGTCCGTCGTCCTCAAGGCCCTGGACTCCGAATTCTGGCGCAGCGTCGAATCCGGCGCGCTCGCCGCCGCGAAGGAGAATCCCGACATCGTTCTTTCCATCCTGGCCCCGGCCCGCGAGATCAATGTTCAGGAGCAGGTGCAGATCGTCGAGGACATCATCGCCAAGGGCACCGACGTTCTCGTTCTCGCTCCCTGCGGCGGACAGGAACTGGCCCCGTCGATGGACTTGTCGCTCAACTCCGGCGTCCCGGTGGTGTTGATAGACACCCCGTCGCCCTGGGGCAAGGAAGCCACCTTCGTCGGCACCAACAACGTTTCGGGCGGAAAGTTGGCCGGCGAATTCATCGCCAGGAAGCTTAACGGGCAGGGCGAAGTCGCCTTCATCACCGGCGTCATGGGCCACCAGACCCACATCGACCGCCTCGCCGGCGCCGAGCAGGAACTCAAGAAGCATCCCGGGATCAAGATCGTCGCCACCCAGCCCGCCGACTCCGAACGCTCCAAGGGCATGACCGTCGCCGAAAACATTCTCACCACCTACCCCAACGTGAAAGCCATCTTCTGCACCAATGACGAAATGGCGCTGGGCGCGCTCGAGGCGGCCACCGCCGAAGGCGCCAAAGTGGTCATCGTCGGCTTCGACGCCAACGGCGAGGCGGTCAGAAGCGTGAAGAGCGGCGGACTCGGCGGCACCGTCGCCCAAAGCTCCTTCAACATCGGCAAATACGGCGTCGAAAGCGCGGTCAAGGTCTTCAAGGGCGGGAAGCTGCCGCCCCACGTCGACACCGGCACCACGCTGGTCAGCTCCGAAAACGCCGACCAGTTCCTGAACTAGCGCCGCGCCCCAGCCCACCCGGCTTCCGCCTCCGGGGAAGCGGATTCCCCTCCGGGCGGGCGGAGGCCGGTTCCGGGGCGGTTGGATTCCGGCGGTGGCAAGCCCGGCCGGTTCCGACCGCCAGGCGCAGTCTAATCGTTCCCGCCCCCCGGGTCTTGCACCGGGGGTGGCGGTTCAAGGTGGACTTTTGGAGAAAATCGGGGCAACCACCGCCCGATTTCCTCCAAAAGTCCACTCAAGGAGATCCCCGATCATGGACGGCGAACCCCAACTCCTGACCATGCGGAACATCACTAAAAAATTCCCCGGAACCCTTGCCCTGGACCATGTCGATTTCGATCTGCAGGCGGGCGAGGTGCACGTCCTGATCGGGGAAAACGGCGCCGGCAAATCCACCCTGATGAAAATCCTCTCCGGGGCGTACGTGAAGGACGGCGGCGAAATCCGGATCGCCGGCGAGCCGATGGAGCTCGGAACGCCGGCGGCGGCGCAGAAGGCGGGAATCGGCATCATTTACCAGGAATTGTCCCAGGTGCCGCAGCTGTCGGTCACCGAGAATATTTTCCTCGGGCGGGAAATCAGGCGCGGCCCGCTCATCGACTGGCAGGCGATGCACGCCGAGGCGCGCCGCCTGCTGCAAACGATCGAGGCCGATTTCAGCGAAAAGATTCCTTCCCGGAAATTGTCCGTGGCGCACAAGCAAATGGTCGAAATCGCCAAGGCCCTGTCCATGAACGCCAGGATCATCGTCATGGACGAACCCACCTCCTCGCTCACTCCCGTCGAGGTCGAGCGGTTGTTCAAGATCATCAGGAAATTGAGCTCCGGAGGGGTGGGGGTGGTGTTCATTTCCCACCACCTGGAGGAGATCAAGGAAATAGGGGATCGCGCCACCGTCCTGCGCGACGGCAGGTTGGTGAAAACGCTGGCGGTCGAAGGCCGCGAGATCGACGATTTCATCGAACTGATGGTCGGCCGCACGCTGGAGAACAAATACCCCAAGGTGCCGGCGGAACTGGGCGGGGAGGCGCTTCGCGTGGAGGGGATGTCGCGGCCGGGCGCGGTCGACTCCGTGTCCTTCTCGGTGCGCAAGGGCGAAGTGCTCGGAATCGCCGGGTTGGTGGGAGCCGGCCGCACCGAGCTGTGCCGGCTTATTTTCGGCGCCGATCAGCGCACTTCCGGGTGCATTTTCGTCGAGGGGCGGGAAATCCGGGTCAGGGCGCCCGAAGACGCGATCAAGAATGGAATCGGCTTCCTGACCGAGAACCGCAAGGAGGAGGGCCTTCTTCTTCACCTCTCCATCACCAGGAACATTTCCCTGCCGATTTTAGGCTCGTTGACCCGCGGCCCCTTCAGGTTCATCAAGCTCATCGACCACCGGCGCGACGCCGCGATCGCCGACGAATATTACCGCAAGCTGAACATCCGCGCGCCCAGCGTGCGCAAGAAGACGGGGGAACTGTCCGGCGGCAACCAGCAAAAAGTGGTGTTCGCGAAATGGATCGCCTCGAATTCGAAGGCGCTCATCATCGACGAACCGACCAGGGGCATCGACGTCGGGGCGAAGATAGAGATTTACGATCTGATCAACAACCTCGCCGCCCAGGGGGTGGGCATCGTCATGGTGTCGTCCGAACTTCCGGAACTGCTCGGCATGTCGGACCGGATTCTCGTCATGTGCGGCGGCCGCATCACCGGCGAGTTGAAGGATCCGAAAACTTTCACCCAGGAGGAGGTGATGAAATACGCGATCGCCTTCTCGCCGCAGGAAACGGCGGTCGTCGGGTAGCGAATCCCGGCGGCGGCGACCCGCGCGGCGGCGGGACTGAAAAACGAGGACAGCATGAAACCGGTCAAGGCGGCGGTCGTCGGGCTGGGACGCCTGGGCGGCAGGCACGCGGAAAACGTCGCGCGCCGGGTGGCGGGCGCGGAACTGGCCGCGCTGTGCGACGCGGACGCGGCGCGCCTCGCCGTATACGCCGAGCGGCTGAACGTGCCGCGGCGGACCCGGGATTTCGACCAGCTCCTGGCGATCGACGAAATCGAGGCCATCGTCCTCGTTTCCCCGTCGGTGTTCCATCCCGAACATATTTCCAAGGCGCTGGACGCGGGCAAACACGTATTCTCGGAAAAGCCGCTCGGCGTCACGGCGGAGGATTGCCTGGCCGCGGAACAGGCGGTGAACCGCCATCCCGAACTGGTGTTCATGCCCGGCTTCATGCGCCGCTTCGACGAATCCTACGCCTTCGCCCACCAACGGGTGAAAGCCGGGGACATCGGCAAACCGCTCTTTTTCCGCGGCGTCAGCCAGGATCCGGCGGAGGGGGTGCGGGAGGCCATCGCCTTCGCCCCGACCTCGGGCGGGCTGTTCCTCGACATGGCGGTGCACGACATCGACCTCGCCCGCTGGTTCCTCGGCTCCGATCCGGAGGCGGTGTGGGCCATCGGCGACTGCTACGCCTATCCGGAGTTCGCCGAGTGCGGCGACATCGACAACGGGTCGTGCCTGATGAAGTTCAAGAACGGGGCGATGGCCTGTCTGTTCGCCGGCCGCACCGCGCCGCACGGCTACAACGTCGAGTCGGAAATCGTCGGCACGGAAAGAATCCTCCGCATCTCCTCCGTCCCCCAGCGGAACCTGGTCGAGATCATGGACGGCGGCGGCGTGCGCAGGGAATGCTTCCAGCGCTTTCTCGACCGTTTCGGTCCGTCCTATCTCAACGAGGTGCAGGAATTCTTCGACTGCGTGCGCGAGGGGAGGAAGCCGGAAATAACCGTGCGGGACGGCGCCCGCGCGACCCGGATCGCCTACAAGTGCAAGGAATCCCTGGCGACCGGGAAGCTGGTGGAAACCGGCCTGTAATTCCCCGCCCGGCGGCGGAATCCCGTCCGCCGCCGGCGCGGGCTTCCGCAATCCGGAACGGTTCCCCCATCGTCATCTCTCCCTTTCGCGAATAATCTCCGCCAATCCCGGGCCGGAAAAACTTCGGTTTTAACTGGAGTTTCGCAACTTGGGCATGCAAACCGCCGAATGCCCAATTTGTAAAAGTCACAACCCTTGCGGCATGGGCGTTTTTTGCAAAGTGGCGATTGGCGGTTTAATCGCCATTTTGCGAAACTTCGGAAAATGTAAACCCAAGAAACTTTGGAGAGAATCAAACGGCGGTTTGTTTGATTTTCTCCAAAAGTCCACCTCTTTGAAACTTTGAGGGAAATCGAACGGCGGTTCAGTTGATTTCCTTCAAAAGTCGGTATACAATAGTATGCTTCCATTGATGGCGCCCGCGGCGAAAAGAACGGGCGACCTATCCCGGGAAGCGGGGCGCGGAACGTTCGGACCGGAATCCGGGCGTTTTTCCCGCCGATATGCGCCTTCCCGGTTCCGGGCGTCGGGTCGAGGAATGCGTAGATGCGAGTAAAGTGCCCCAATTCGGACATTTACCTTGATCTTCCCAATGACCGGATGGACATGAAATTCACCTGTCCGGCCTGCAAGAAGGTGCACCGCGTCACCATCACCATCACTTCTCCGGGGGAGAAGGCCCCCGTCGCCAAAAAGGCCCAGCCTCCGGCCATGCCGAAAAAATACGCCACCGGGGCTTACGCGCCGGTCGTCGACATCCCTATCGATGCGGATTTCATCCTTTTCGACGGCAAGGCGGAAGAGCGCGGCATCGATCTCGGCCATGCCGCGCCGGTCGTCGACCGGAAGCTGTCGGAGCGCAAAACCGAAGTCATGCGCGATCCGCCCGAAAAGTCCAGGAGCGGGCGCGCGGCGGGCGCGCCCGACGACGGGACCGGCGCGGGGGAGTCCGTACCGGCGGAGCGGCGGGAAAAACCGGAAACCGGGGAAACCCCCGAGGCGGGAAAAAGCGCCGCGCTGCGGGAGTGGATCGCCGAGGGCGGCTCGGCGGGCAGGGAACCCCGGCCGGGCGCCGCTCCCGCCCCGAATCCCGCCGCCGGCGCGCCGGGAACCGGACGGCCGCCGCCGGGCGGCGCCCTTTTCGCCGAACCCTCGCGGAGCGGCCGCGGCAAGACCGAATCCTCGCGGTTGATGGAAACGCGGTCCCGGGAAAAAACCCGCCGCCCGGGCGGACGGCTCACCGCGCCGCTCCTCGCGCTGCTCGTCCTCCTGGGCGCGGCGTATCTGGGATGGCGGCAATACGAGTTCAAAATTTCGACGGCGGCGCTGGCCCGGCATCTGGACGCCGCCCGGGAGCAGGCCCTTCGCGGCGACTTGCCCTCGGCCGGCGCCGCCGCCGAAGCCGCCCGGGTCGAGCAGGGCAGACGCAGGAATCTCTACACCCCGGAAAACCTTTGGAACCGCTTCGCGGCCGCCGTCGGTCTCCCGGAATGGCGCTGGACCGATTATTCCGCCGCCGACCGGGAAATCGACCGGCACCTCGCCCGCCAGCGTCTCTACGGCGAATACTCGCGCGGATTCGCCGGCGGGAGCGCGGGCGCCGCCGCCGCGCTCGAAGAATTCGCCGCCGCGCCGCAATCCGCCGCCGACCCGGTGTTGTCCCGCGTGTTGCAGGAACGCGCGGTCGCGACCGTCATCGACAACCTGGGACTGCGGGACGGGGAACCACTCTCGCCGGAGGAAGCACTCGCCGAGGGACAGGAAATCGCCAAGCGCCTGCGGCCGATTCTGGCCGCTCCCGCGAGCGAGGCGTTCGAGCGGGGGCTGGACGAAAACCGCGACGCGCAGGAAGAGCGCATCCGCGGGGAATTCGTCCGCGAACTCGCCGACATCGCCCGGCTCGCCGGCCTTTCCGACGCCGCGGCGCTCGACCGCTACGCCGCCCTTCGGGAGCGCGGCCGGGACCTGCATCCGCAATTGTATTCGCCGCTTTTCGGCGGGGACGGTCCCGACCTGCTCGCCCTCGCCGGCGAAGGCGACGTCGAGCGGCTGGAGCAGGTTTCCAGGCTCTCCGACTTCGTCGACGAGGCGCGGGCGCTGGCCAGAAGCATCCTCGCGGCCGACGAACCGATAACCGACGCGCTCGAGTTCCTCGCGGAAAAGGCCGGCGGAGAGACTTCGCCCAATCCGGCGCTGGCCCGGGAGGCGGCGCGCCGGGTCCAGGCGGCCGGCCTCGACGGCGACCTTCTGCTGTCGCTGCGCGAAGACCTTTTCTTCCGGCTGCAGTCGGAAAACCGGCGGGGAACCATTTCGCCCCGCACCATGATCGCCTGGAGCATGATGCGCCCCGCCTTCGGCGACGCGCGGGTGCGCGTCGATCCGAATTCCGCCGATTTTTCCTCCCGGTCGTTTTCGCTGGATCTGGTTTTTCACGGCGTTCCGCTGCGCGTCGCCATGTCGGAGGCCGATTATGAAACCGCGGTGCGCGCCTTCTCCCACGGCTACGCCATCAACGCCGGCTGGTCGCCGCTGTTCTACAAACCGCTGAGCTGGATCGCCGAAGTCGCGCGCGGCTTGCGCGCGGCCGGGGTCGACCCGACGGCCTATCCCGAGTGGAAGGTCGTGGAAGGGCCGGGAAGCCTGGCGGCGGTGACGCCCCGGGGCGCCGCCGCCTCCGACTCCGCATACGGCAGCGTTTCCGGCGAAAGCCGGCGGCGCCTCCTCTTCTTCGAGGGCCGGGTGTACCCGGTGGATGACCTGCCCCTCCCCGAAGACGCGGACGCCCACGGCGAAGCGTTCCGCAACGCGGCCAGGCGCCTTCACGAGGGGGTGATGGCGGACGAGTCGATTCCGCAGCGGCTCCGGCAGGCGCTGGCTCCGGTGCTCATGGGGACCTATCTCCCCATCGATCCGCGCGATTACCTCGACGCGGAGTTTTGCCGCCGCCTGGTCGAGGCCGATTATCTCGAAGCGTTCGTCAAGCCGCTCGCGCCGGCGCGGCGCGCGGAACTCGCCGCCTACCGCGAGGCCCTCGGGAAGCTGGAGGCCGGCTCCGACGCGTTCGCGGCCCGTCTTGCGGACGGAAAAACGTTGTACGCGACGGCGCGCCTCGAAGAGGGGCGCGCGCCGTCCAGTTCCGGGAACGACCAGGATCCCGACACCGGCGAGCGCCTTCCCGAATACGAATGGCGGTTGGCGGGGGACGCGGCCACCATCTTCTATTCGCCCCTTCCCGCGCGGTACGTGTACGCCTTCACCCTGGCCGAACATTACCCGGGAACGCATCGCCTCCGGCCCGCCGGAACCCCGGAACTGGTCGAGGTATGGCATGCCACGCATGGCAGGATGGCCTCCTTCCGCAACGGCATGAACAAGGCGGAAGGCAACCGGAACGCCTGGGCGCAGGCGATCGAGGCGGATGTGGGCGGCCAGCTCCCGCCGGTGTACGGTCCCGCCGGCTGGAATTTCCCGCTTCACGTCCTGGTCCGGAACGACCAGGGCGACCCGATCCTGCTCGCCACGCCGGGCGGAGTGGTGCGCAGCCCGGACTTCGCCGGATTCGACGATCTTCGCGAGCGCCGCCGCGCCGAGGACGAATGGCTCGACCATACCGCGCGCGTCCTGTCGACGCCGGGGGAACTGGGGCTGATCTTCCACCAATTTTTCCGCTACTGCTCGGACTCGCCGCTGCCGGAGACGCCCAATCTGATCGGCAGCCATTTCGGCCACCTCGACACCCACCAGACGGCGTACGAATCGCTGGAAAGGCGGTGGGTCGGCAGGTTGATCGGCGACTGCGACGATCTCGCCGAATTTTTCCAGGAGCTCACCAGCCGCCAGGGGAAGCTGTCCCACGTCATGAACCTGCCCGCCCATGCCGCATGCGGCTACGTGGACAAGCTCGCGGACGACCAATACCGTTTCGTCGTCCTCCAGACCGGCAACGTCCTGCAATTCGCCGGCGATACGCTGAACGCCGCGGTCGAGTCGGCGTACCGCTCCTTCGACCGCAGCGACGGCGAAACGCACATGACGCTGGACGCGGTGCCCATCTTCCTCCGCTTCGCCGACGAGGAAACCCGTACCCCGTTCATCCTTTCGTCGCGCATCTACGCCGACCGCGAATACGCCGAAGCGATGATCCGGGTGCAGGAATACTGGCATCAGTGCGTTTTCTCCGCCGCCATCCGCGAAATGGAGAAGATGGTCGCCGCCGACCAGGAAGTCGGGAACGTCAAGGAACTCGGTTCCCTTTACCAGCGGGTGAGCATGCACGACGAGTCGGCGGCGCTGCGCGCCCGGGAATTGGCGCTGGTGAAGGGCGACGTCCAGGCCACCCTCTCGACCCTGCTCGAAATCGCCCAGCTCCATATCGAGGCCAAGGACAAGGACAAGGCGCTCGCGGCGCTCGCCGAAATGGAGGGGGTGTTCAACGACCTCATCGCCCGCCAGGACGCGGCGACGTTCATGCGCGCGACATCGTTCCGCTCCTACTGGGCGATGCACCTCGCGCAGCTGGGCGAACCCGCGCGGGCATGGGAAGTCCTCAAGTACGACGTCGAGGCGGCCAAGGGCCAGCGGGGCTATGTCAACTCCGATCCGCTCCTGCGAACCCTGGTCGTCCTCTACGACAAGCTGGCGCTGAACCAGATCGGCAAGGGCAAGGGTGAATTCAAGGTCGACGACGCCGCGGTGATGCGGAACATCGGCAGGGAGATCGAGGCCGCCGCCGCGCGGGCGCTGTTCAAATCCGACGATTACTACAATCTCACCGTCATGCGCTATTACCTCCTGGGCCGCTACGCCGTCGCCCGCGACGGCCGCGCCGCCGGCCTGGCCCGCCTTTTGGAGGACGGCCCCTACGCGACGGAACAACAGGACCATACCCGCCGCACGCGGGAGATCGCCGACGAGGATTGGGCCTGGTTCCGCATCGCGCCGGCGCTGTATCTGTCCTACGCGCAGGAAATGCTCAATCCCGACGACGACCCGGAACTGTACGATCCGGAAACGGCGCGCCAGCTGCTCGAATGCGTCGCGCGCGCGGTCCAAAAGGGCTCCGGGCTCGGTTCCGACATCGCCGGTTCCGACGATCTTCCGAAGAGCAGGCTGATGCTCGCCTTCCTCAACCAGGATCTCGGCCTCTACCGTTCCGAGATGGCGGCGGTGAAGGACAAGAATTACAGCAGCCTCTACGACGACGCCGCCTTGACCTTCGGCACCTATTCCGGCCTTGTCCCCCTGGACCGGTTCGACCCGTGGATCGCCGCCTTCCGCGAATATTTCCCCGGCAAACAACATTATTTCAAGGTCGTGTACCAGGCGATCGACAAGGAAAACTACGACCACGCCCGGATGCTGGCCAAGGCTTTCGCCGGGTTCTTCCCGGAGGAGGAGCTGCTGGTCCGGGAAGCGGCGTTCGTGGAAGACCTGCTGCCGCGGTTGAAGCTGCGGAAAGAGGCGCGCGAGGCGGCGGCGGGGCGGCGGCGGGACGCGAAAACCCCCGCCGCGCCGGCGCCGGTCGTGCGGCTGATCGGCCGGCCGGTCCCTTGACCCGGAGTTCAATTGCGGAACGGCGATGCCATGCGGAGCGGGGTTCGCATTTTGGTTCATATGCCGAATTGGCTCGGCGACGCCGTCATGGCGCTTCCGGCGCTTCGCTATATCCGGGAATCGCTTCCCCGCGCCGGGTTGCATCTGGCGGCCCGCCCAGGCTTGTTCGACCTCCTGGGAACGCAGCCCGGCGTCGACGGCGTGATCGTCTCGCCGCCGAGCGCAAAACCGGCGCTGATCCGCTGCCTGGTCGGCGGCAGGCGGGCGCTGCCGGAGGAATGGGCCGGGATCGCGCCGGCGCTCGGCGTTCTCTTTCCCAATTCCCTGCAGTCGGCCGTCTGGCTGTGGCGGCTGGGCGCGCGCCGGCGCGTGGGTTATGCCCTCGACTGCCGGCGGCTGTTCCTCACCGACCCGCTCGTCCGCGACGGGCGTGTCGAAATGCTTCATTTCACCCGCTACTATCTGGAGGTGGCGCAGAAGGCGGTGGGCATCGCCGCCGCGTTCTCGGATTTCGCGCCGCCCCCGATCCTGGACCGCTCCTTTCTCCTGCCGCGGCTCGGGGCGCCGGAATCCGGCGTCGAGGAGGCGCGCCGCCTCTATGCGGAAGGCGGCGGCGAAGGCGGGTATGCGGTCCTCGCGCCCATGAGCGCCTACGGCCCGGTGAAGGATTGGCCGAAAGAGCATTATCGCCAACTCGCCAAAGCGTTGATCGACATTTTCGGGCTGACGCCGGTGGTCACCGGAAGCGCCGGCCAGCGGGACGGCTGCGCGGCCGTGCTTGCGGGCCTGCCGGGCGGAGTCAATCTGGCCGGGCGGACATCCCTTCCCGGATTCGTCGGATTGATCGCCGGAAGCCGCCTGTTCGTGGGCGGCGATTCGGGCGGGGCGCATGTCGCCGCCGCCCTTTGCGTACCGACGCTGGTCATTTTCGGCGTCACCAATCCGGCCCGGACCAAGGCGCTCGGCCCCAGGGTTAGGATGCTTGGCCGGGGGGAAGCCGGCGCGCCCGACCTTTCCCAAGCCGGCATCCGGGCCAGGGCGGAAAAAGCGCTTCGCGACATCGCCCCGGCGGAGGCGGTCGCCGCGATCGGGGATTTGCTGCGGGATTGACCGGGCGGAGCGGGGGGGGGGATCCTTTTCTGAAAGGGGTCAGGCATGATCAAGGTCCGCGATTGCGTCGCCCGCATGACGGCGTACGTCCCCGGCGAGGCGGCTCTCGATTCCGGCGTGGTCAAGCTGAACCAGAACGAGAACCGCTATCCCATGTCCTCCCGGGCGCTCGCGGCGGCGCGGAAAGAGGCGTCCGGGCTGGGACTGTACCCCGAATCAAGCAGCGCCGGCGTGCGCAACGCGGCGGCGGAGTTGTACGGCGTCCGGCCGGAGGAGGTGATGGCGACGAACGGTTCGGACGAAATTCTCCGCCTGCTGTTCCACGCCTACTGCGATCCGGGGGACGCGGTTTTCGCGTTTTATCCAAGCTACACCTATTACGCCACGCTGGCGGCGATGTACGGCGCCGATTACCGGCTGGTCGATTTCACCGCCGACTACCGCCTTCCGCCCGGCTTGAAACTGCCGGAGGCGAAGCTGGCGTTCCTCCCCAATCCCAACGCCCCGACCGGGACGGTTTTTTCCGGGGCGGAGATTCGCGGCCTGATCGAGGCGACGCCGAACGGCGTCGTGGTCATCGACGAAGCCTACGCCGATTTCGCCCCCCCGGGGACGTCGGTCATTCCGCTGATCGGCGAGTACGACAACCTCGCGGTGGTGCGCACGCTGTCGAAGAGCCACGCTTTGGCCGGGCTGCGCGTCGGGCTTGGCTTCATGCGCGAGGCGGCGCTGGCGGAGCTGGACAAGGTCCGGGACTATTACAATCTCGACCGGCTCGCGCAGGCCGGGGGCGAGGCGGCGCTGCGGGATACGGAATGGCTGCGGGAAACGACGGGGAAGATCGTCGCCACCCGGGAGCGGGTGACCGGGGAATTGCGGCGGCTGGGACTCGAGGTCGTGCCGAGCGGCGCGAATTTCATTATGGTCGGTTTCGGCGGCGCGGAAAAGGCGCGGCGGGTTTTTTCCGGGTTGAAAGCGCGAAAGGTGCTGGTGCGCTATTTCGACAAACGCCGCGTGGATTCCTTCCTGAGAGTCACGGTCGGAACCGACGCCGACATGGATCGCTTCCTCGACGCGCTTCGCGGAACGCTTCAAGAGCCGGCCTGAGCCAATGTCACAACGCCATATTTAAGGCGTTATTTCGTGGCTTGAACCGCCGGGATTCCGGATTCCTCAGCCGAAATTGACTTCCTTATTTCCTCGACCATGACTTATGTCGTCCGACCACTTTCCCTGATTGTGGGCGTTTGGTCCGGTTGGGTCGTTCCAAATCTTCTTCTCTTCGCTTCTCCTTTAGATACTGGCGCTCAGCCGCATCGCGTTTCGCTTCCTTCCTACCCTCTTCTTGCGCTTTGGCGAGCGCCTTCTTCTGTTGATTCACCCGGGCGGCCGACTCCCTCCTGGCCGCTTCTATGTCTTGACGTCTTTCCTTTTCCTGCCTTGCCAAAGCCGATCTGTCGGCTTTCGCCTCTTTGGCCCTGAGGCTCTCCTGCTCCATCCGCTCGCGGCGCATCTCTTCCGCCTGCCTCTCGTAAAGCGTCGCCTGCGCCAAGCGTTCATTATGGATTTTAAGCATGTCAATCGCCTCGCCGTGACCGTTGGCGGCGGCCATGCGCAAATACTCCACTCCACGATCCCGATCAACAAGCACTCCATCGCCGTTATAGTACATGCGCCCAAGCCGATACTGCCCATCGGCATCGTTACCGTCGGCGGCCATTTGCCAATAATCACGCGCCCGAATCGGATCGCGTTCGCCGCCGAGACCATCAATCAACATGTCGCCCATATAGACAAGGGCGAGAGGCTCCCCCTGTTCAGCCGCCGGAACCAGGTACGCCGACGCCTTCGCATAGTCCTGTTCCAGATACTCCCCGTCGCAATACATCGCTCCGATCACCGCCATGGCTTGCGGATCGCCGTCGTCGGCCAAAGACCGTAAAATCCGCTCCGCTTTCTCGAGATCTCTCACCACGCCGTTTCCCTGATAATAGAGAACCCCCAGCAGGACCGTAGCCGGGCGATCGCCCATATCGGCGGCTTGCTTGAAACAGGCGACAGCCGAATTCATATTTCTGGTTTGTCCAGCCGCCTCACTATAAATTTGCCCCAAAATACGGAGTCCCTCCGGGTCATCTCCGACCTCCTCCAGGTATGCCTTGGCTTTTGCGATGTCTTTGGCGACGCCTTGGCCATGATAATATATTCGTCCAAGAAGCGCCGGATCCGACGCGCTTCCCATTCCCGCCGCTTTTAGTGCATGCTTCGCCGCAAGATTATGATTTTGAACAACCCCCTGTCCGCGGTAATACATCCAGGCGAGCTTCGTCATTGCCTCCGGAGAACCGGACTCCGCCGCCTGTCGCGTATACAAGGCCGCTTTCGCCAAATCCTGTTCGACCTCCTTGCCCTCCAGGTAGAGTTCGGCGAGCAAAAGTTGCGATTTCGTATCACCCCGCCTTGCCGCTTCGGTGAGCAAGGCCACCGCCTTGACCGGATCCTTTTCCGTCTCCTTGCCTTGTAAATAAATGTCGCCAAGAAGAATTTGCGCGGACAAGTCATCCTTCGCGGCGAGATCGACGAGGATGGCGATCGCTTCCGGGGCTTTCTCCTGGAGCAAAAACGCTTTCGCGTCCTCCACGGTCGGCGGTGAAGCATGGAATACCGCGAACGCGGCAACTATGGCGCCAAGGGTTAAGACCAGGCCGCAAATGACAACCATCCCATAGCGCTCCCAAAATCCGGGGCGGCGTCTGGACGCTATACGTTTCTTGATCATCGTTCGAGGAATCTCAGGCATGGTCGCATCCTTTCCCTATCTCTCGATGCGTTCGGAGATCAGAAACTCCCGCTGTTCCCCAAAGATGACTTTTGGAGAAAATCAAACAAACCGCCGTTTGATTCTCTCCAAAGTTTCTTGGGTTTACATTTTGCGTCGGTAATTATTGCAAGGTCGGCGGCATCGCCCGACCTGACGAAAAATCAACCCATTGGCCCGTAAGCGGTAACATCTTTGGAGGAAATCGGACGGTGGTTGGCCCGATTTCCTCCAAAAGTCCACACAAAGTCAATATGGATTTTTCCCCATGATTGGATGTACTATTCAGGAAATCTTCACCCAAAAAAAGCGTTTAATAGGCAGAGAAACGACCCGCCTCCTGATGACGAGAACCCCCAGAGCCACCATGGCATCGGTAAGACTTCCGCGCCGAAGTTTCCGGTAGTATAATCCCTTGTGGCAGCCTTGTCCATTGTCATTTCCCCCTTTCCGGTCACGATTGCTCCGCTCGCTTCGCTCCTCGCGGAATGGTTGTTCCAGCGGGCCGTCCTTGCCCCAGGGCCGGCTGGCACAACCGCGAGGAACTCCGCCAGTTCCTACAAAGGGGGAACTCTGAACACCGGGACGCTCAACAGAACGAATGCACGTCATAAACGGCTCGCGAAGCCAAACAGCCATGACGACTACGGCGGTATGAATCGACTTTTGGAGAAAATCAAACAAACCGCCGTTTGATTCTCTCCAAAGTTTGGCACATCCGGTTTTCGGCGTGATGGAGTCATAAGAAAGACATGACGATTAATCTTCTGTGGGATAGTCATCTCAGAGAAGAGAGGAAGCGCCATGTCCACTACGTCGTACCTTTA
>JAISXA010000018.1 GCA_031270685.1 Planctomycetota bacterium | reverse complement strand
AGAACCGCCGGCTGGCCGATGGGGAAGCGTTGTTCATCTCCGACCATCTGCCACGGTCCTACGACGCCCGCTACTTCGGCGTTCAGGAGCTGCGGCAGATCGTGGAGGTGGTGACGCCGGTATGGACATGGTGATATGGAAGATCAATCAATGCGACGAGAAATGAATTCTTCCGGCGTGATCGCCTCTATGGGCGAAGCGGCGAAATCGCCGGTATTGCGGGTCACGATGCAATCGGCCCCCCAGCGCAATGCGGACTCGACCAGAACGGCGTCCTCAAAATCGGAAACGGGGGACTTGAACGCCGAGAGACATACCTCCCGCGTGGTGTCCAAAACAATAACCCGCTCCACGGCTCCCATCAGCAGGGCTTTGGCCCGCACCCCATCGGACAAATGCCGCCGAAGCAAAAAGTACAAATCCGTCACGGTATTGGCGGTTATTGCAAGATCGCAGCCATTCCGCTCCGCCAGAGCAATAGCTTCAGCGGATGCCTTGACAAAAGGAATCCGATTCGCCAGAACATCCAGCACCACATTCGTATCAAGAATGACGTTAATGTTTTGCTATCCGTTCCTCGTGAGCTTCCTCCAATGTTGCGGTTCCAGGCAGAATGCCTTGAAGCGAAGTGAGATACTCCGCAAAGCTCTTGGATGCGGGGGTAATCTTGGCGAAATATTTACCATTCTTGGTGATGACAATTTCTTCTTCGCCAGCCAATTCCAGATAGTGATCGATACCGGACTTGAATTCGGCCACGCTGACCTTCATTTGCCAGTCCTTTCATTTTTTGGCCATTATAGCCCCTCTTGCGTCCGGATTTTACGACAGTGCCGGGGGAATTGCAATGAATCAGCGCAAACCCAACCAACCGCCCATTGCATGCGGAGGAACATATGCTGTACATCGCGGAAAAACCGGAGTTGGCCAGGGCCGTCGTGGAGGCCCTGGGAGGAGGCGACAAGAAGAAGGGGTATTACGACTGCGGCCGGGACAAGGTGGCCTGGTGCTACGGCCATATGCTCGAGTTGTGCGAGCCGCAGGATTACGACCCCAGATACAAGCGCTGGAACCTGGACGATCTGCCGCTGTTCTTTACGCCATGGAAAAAGAAGCCCGCCCCTCGGGCGAAGGAACAGCTCGGCGTCATTCTCGATCTGCTCAAAGGGACGGACACCGTCGTGAACGCCGGCGACCCCGATCCCGAAGGGCAGCTCCTGGTGGACGAGATACTGGCCTATGCCGGATTCAAAGGCAAGGTCAAGCGCATCCTCATCAACGACAACACCCCGGCGCTGGTGAGGAGGGCCATCGCTTCCATGCGGGACAACGCCGACTTCTCCGGCCTGTCCGCCGCCGCCGAGGCGCGGCAACTTGGCGACGCGATTTACGGCTTCAATCTCACCAGGTTGTATACCCTGATCGGCCGGCGGGAGGGCTGCGCCGACATCCTCAGCGTCGGCCGGGTGCAGACCCCGATCCTCGGCCTGGTCGTCAGGCGCGACCGGGAAAACGCCGGGCACCGGAAGGCTCCCTATTATCTCGTCAACGGCGTGTTTCAGTTCGGCGACGCCAGGATAACCGCAGGCTACCGGAACCAGCCCGGCGACCCCCAGGACGACAAGGGCAGGCTCACCGACCATGGCCACGCCCAAGGCATCGCCGCCGCCGTTTCGGGGAAACCGGCGGTGGTGAAGTCGGTGGAGACGGCGCGGGGCGAGACGCCGCCGCCCTTGCCGTACAACCTCCTGAAGCTTCAGGCCGACGCGTCCAGACTGCACGGCCTGGCGCCGGACGCGGTGAAGGAGATCACGCAATCGCTTCGCGAGAAATACCGCCTCATCACCTACAACCGCAGCGATTCGCAGTACCTTTCCGACGAACAGCACGCCGACGCCCCGGCCGTCATCGCCGCCGTCGCCGCCAACGCGCCCGAGCTGTCGCCCTATCCCGACGTGGCCGACCCCGCCGTCAAGAGCCGCGCCTTCAATTCCTCAAAAGTGACGGCCCACCACGCCATCATTCCCACCCAGGCCAGGCTGGAGGGAAAACGGCTCCCGACGGACGAGACGCGCGTCTATCACCTCATCGCCCGTGCCTATCTCATCCAGTTCCTGCCGAACCAGCAATGGGAGCGGACCGTTGTCCCCATTGAAGCGGCGGGCCATACCTTCGTCAGCAATACCCGCACCATCCTGAAAAACGGTTGGCGCGACTTTTACGAAGGCGAGGAGGACGAGGAGGAGCCGGTTGCGGCCGTTTCGCTCCATGACGGTCAGGGCGGCGTCTGTTCTTCGGCGGAGGCGGTCATGAAAGAGACGACCCCGAAGCCGCTCTACACCATGGCGACCCTTCTCGAGGACCTGACCCGCGTCGCCCAATACGTCCGGGACGACAAGCTGCGGAAGCTCCTCGTGGAAAAGGACAAGGGCAAGGCCGGAGAACACGGCGGCATCGGCACGCCAGCGACCCGCGACGGCATTATCAAGACCCTACTTGAACGCGGCTTCATCGAGCCAAAGAAGAGGGGGAAGACCACCCAGGTCGTCAGCGCCAAAACCGGTCAGGAATTGTACGACGCCCTTCCCGATGTCGCCAAATTTCCCGACATGACCGCGCTCTGGCACGAACAGCAAATCGCCATCGAGAAGGGAGATCTCACTATCGACGCCTTCATCGAGGGTCTCATCGCCCACGTCGGCGGCGAATGCGCCAGGGTGCTCAGGGACGGGCTTGGCCTCAAGTTCGACAAGTTCCCCTGTCCAACCTGCAACAGCGCCATGCAACGGCGGAAAGGGGAGAAGGGGTATTTCTGGGGCTGTACGCAGTTCCCGTCATGCAAAACCACTCTCCCCGACGACAACGGCATACCCGGCGCGAAGGTGGACAGGAAGGATCGTCCCATCGCCTCGGAGATCCATCGGTGCCCCGCCTGCGGCAAGGGACTGGCGCGGCGGCAGGGGAAGAAGGGCTATTTCTGGGGATGCAGCGGCTATCCGTCGTGCAAGCGCACCTTCCCGGACGACAACGGCAAACCCAACTACGCGGTCCGAGCCGGACTGGCGGTCTGTACCGGACAGGCAGGTCGTACCGGACAGGCAGTTCCCGCGAACGTCCGGGGATAAATCAACGCGCCGCTGGCGCGTCATGACGAGGGATTTGACATTTTTCAACGAGGAGAAGAAATGACGGTCGACAACGATACGACGGTTAGGGCCCGACGCAAAATAATACTTGCAATTTTGGTCGGATATGCATATCCTGAATCGATATGACGCTTGATGAGCAAATATCCCTTCGTTTTACCCAATTGGCGCCGACCTTTAATG
>JAISXA010000273.1 GCA_031270685.1 Planctomycetota bacterium | reverse complement strand
GGATTCCGCATCGCTTCCCACTTCGCCAAGGGCGGGCATTTCGCGGCGATCCAGGCCAATAACTCGTCCTTCACCCATCGGGTCGCACGGCCAAGCTTCACCGGCCTTGGGAATTTCCCGGCGGACAACAGCTTGAACACCGTCGCGCGGTGGATTCCCATCATCGCGGCGGCCTGGGTCGCGTCGACCATTACCGCCGCGTCGTCCGTAGCTTCGTCATTCTGCGCCATATCACGGTTCCTCCCATCCACGCCATTGCCCCACAGCGCGCATCCGGCCGGTGGTTACGCGCAACAATCCACGAGCCGCCACAGGCTTGGAAATGGCCTTAAACGGTCCGCATCTTCAAGACCGCTTCCCGTTTTCAAAAGAATCGCCGATTGTAAATACTGTTTTGCCTCCGCATGACTTGCCCTTTCGCCTGGCGCCGCGGCGCAACGGCGCGACGAGGTAGGCGGCGAGGGGCACGCCCGCCTCTTCGGCCTGTTTGCGCCACAACTCGTATTCCCCGGGCGTAACCCTGACGGTGACGGTGATCCGTTTGGCGGCGTCGCCGAGGTGCGGACGCCCTATCGGCTTCGGCGGCGGAGCCGACGACCGCGATTTTTTCGGCCTGCCGCGGGGACGTTTGGCGGGTTCGCTGTTGTTGGTCATCTTGGTCACCCTTTCCAGTGTTTACAAAAGTCAACCGATATTTTCGCGTTTTGGCCGCATCGTGCCGTTGCAGCCCTGTTCGATCCTGATGCAGGGGATCGGCGGCGGTTCGCCCGCGTTGGCGGGGCGCCAGCCGGCGGCCGTCTCCCCGCACCTGTCGCATTTCCAAAGCCACATCGCCGTCTTTTCCGGTTCCCGCCTGGCCGCGGCGAGATACTTGGACAAGCCGTTGGCGAGGGTGCGGAGGTCGAACAGCCTGGCCTTGGGATTGGCGGCGATGTCGCGGACAATGGTTCGCATGGCTTCCCGGATTTGGTCCGAGTCGGCGTTTCCCGGGTCAAGCCACTTTTCCGCCATCATCTTCGCTCCCTGGAGCGTCCGCCGGTCCTCCAGGTAGGCGAGTCCGGCAAGCTCCCGCTCCTCGCGCCACATGTCGAGGACTTGAGCGGTTGAAGCCGAAGGCTGGGTTGCGCGACCCCCCGCTTGCGGGGGGTTGGGGGGTAGTAGTATTTCTTTAACTTCTTTTTCCTTATAGAAGGCTGGCCCACTTTCAGGCCCTGTTTCAGGACCATTTCCCTCCTTCGGTCTGGCCCCGCCCGCCGCGTCCGAAACATCCAATCCCTTGTATTTGAAAAGATTGCCCTGGTTTTGACATTGGCCCGCATCGGGATGATTTCTTGGTCCCGTTTTGGGCCCGTTTTTGGACCCATCCAGCGAAGTCGCTCCTTCATCCCTCTCCTCTCCCTGATAGAACCCGTAATTGGCGACGGTGACCAGGGTGAAGCGCCTGCCATGGGTACGATCGAGGACGACGGCGCTTTCGCGCACCAGGAATTCCAGGGCGATTCTGACCCGCTTCCGGGACAAGCCGGTTCCGAAGCCGATCTCCCGCTGGCTTGTCGCCATCTGGCCCCGCGACAACGCCACCTCCCTTTTCCCCGGGCGCCCCATTTTGGCCTTGCGCTCCGCCGTCATCAGGAGCCAAAGAAAAACCCGGTTGGCGGCGTCGTGTTTCCAGATGGGGTTTTTCAGGTACTTGCGGTACAGCTTGATCCAGCCGGTGCGTTCACGCGGAATCGCCATCGTCGATCCGTTCGTTTCGGCATCCGTCCCCCGCCGCCTGCCGCTTTGTCCGGTGTTTTCCGTACCACCGAACCAATTTTTCGATGTCGTCCTCGGAAAAATATCGCCGTCCTCCGCAACGCTGTCCCGCGTCGGGAGCGCCGGACCGCATAATGGCGGTCAGGAGCGAATCCCGGCTCACTCCCAGCTTCGCCGCCGCCTCGCCGGTGGAATAGATACGCATTCAACATCCTTTCGTTAAACAGGTTGCAATTTTAAAAAAGCGGGCAACCATGAACCATGTTCGTTTAACAACGTTTAGTATACTTATAACTTCCTGACAAGTTAATGATCGACAACAATCGGCAAACAATTGACTGCAATTCGGCATTTATGCAATATTTTTCGTGTTTTTTCCTTGCGGACATCTTGGTTGACGTTTACAACTGAAGCTTCGGCCAATGGGGGACAGGATGCTGCGTGAAGCTTTAACTTCTTTATTTTACTGTGATTGCGTGTTTCAAATAATCAACAGTAATGTCCTGGGTTTATTAAAGTCATTTAATAAGCGTATAATAAATGAGTAAAGTTGACGTCAACATAAATATCGCGACAAACGACCCGATTCAGGCATCGCAGCCAGCCATTCCCGATTCGACGGTCCCAAACACCATCGCCATCGCCGGCAAGCCGGGGACGGCCAGGGCGCTTCAAAAGCCGGTCAATGGGCCGAATGTCCTGACCGACGCCCAATTGCACAAGCTGGAAGGACTGGCCGGACGTTTGCCCGTCCCGGCGTTCGACGCCCTGGTCGACCCGGAGATCATCGAAATCCTGCTCAATCCCGACGGCCGCGTATGGCGGGAACGGCTCGGCTTCCGCATGGAGCACATCTGCGACATGCCGGCGGCCGAGGCCGAGGATTTTATCCGGCGCGTCGCCGGCTATCGCAACACGACCGTCACCTGGGAAAACCCGAGGCTGGAAGCGGCGCTGCCCCTGGACGACTCCCGCTTCGCCGGCCAGATTCCGCCGGTGGTCGACAACCCCGCCTTCTCCATCCGCAAGCGCGCGGTCAAGGTTTTCACCCTGGAGGAATACGTCGCGGACGGGATCATGACCCCGGAACAATGCCGTCTCATCCGCTGGGCCGTGGCCGACAAGCGGAACATCCTGATCGTCGGCGGCACCGGCAGCGGGAAGACCACCCTCGGCAACGCCATCCTGAACGAAATCACCCTCTCGGATCCGGACGCCAGGCAGATCATCATCGAGGACACGGCGGAACTCCAATCCACCGCCCTCAATCGGGTCAATTTCCAGGTCTCGGAAACCACTTCCATGACCGACCTCATCCGGACCACACTCCGGATGCGGCCGGACCGGGTGATTGTGGGGGAGGTGCGCGGCCCGGAGGCGTTCGACCTGCTCCAGGCATGGAACACCGGGCATCCCGGCGGCCTCGCCACCCTGCACGCGAACGACTGCCTGTCGGGGCTGCGGCGCTTGAAATCGCTGGTGAGTCAACACGAATTCGCCCCCCGCGACATCGAACCCGACATCGCCCTGGCGGTGAACGTGCTGGTCGACATCGTCAAGGCGGACGGAACGCGGCGGGTGCGGGAGATTGTCGCAATCGAGGATTACGAGGAAGGCCGGAGCGGGCATTACGGCTACCGGATCAAGGTGTTGTCAAAGGAGGAAATCAATCGAACCTCCGCTTGATTCCCTTTTTGATTTGGGGCTTTCGGTGCAGCGGCGTTTTTTTGCAATGCCGCCGGGTTGAGGCGGGTTGACGGGAAACGTCTCGCAGAAACGAACGCCCTGAAGCTTTGCAGGAAGTCGGGAGGCGGTCGGCCCGATTTCCGTCAAAAGTCCCCGTGGTGGGGAGGGACGAACGGTGGCCGCCGCGCGGCGGCTTCGTCCCGGCCGGCAACCGCGTTCCGCCGGCTTGTCGTCGGCGGAGCGCGGCCCGGCGTGTGTCCGCGCGCGCAGGAGAAAAGCCATGCCCAAAAGGAATCTCGCGCTGTTTCTGTTCGCTGTCGCCGCCTGCCTGCTGATTTCTCCGGAACTCTTCGCCGGTCCGGGGGAAGGTGGAAAATTGCCCTATGAGGCGTGGTTGACGTCGGTGCGGTCGTCCGCGACCGGACCGGTCGCCTACGCCTTCGGCATCATCGGCATTGTCGTTGCCGGCGGCATCCTGATCTTCGGCGGCGACCTGAACGGCTTCTTCCGCACCATGCTGGTGGTGGTGCTGGTGATGGCGCTGCTGGTCACCGCCAACACCGTCATGACCGACCTGTTCAACACCAGCGCCGAAATAGCCGGCAGTCCGTGCCGGACAGGCAGTCCCTTCGAACGTCCGGGACAAGCTACCGCGCCGCTGGCGCATCATGACGGTACGGTCCTGTTTCCACCGTTCGGGAGCGCGGCATGAACGACGACCCGCTGGAAAGCGTACCCATTCATCGCGGCCTGACCCGGCGGAATCTCGTTCTCGGCGGCGACCGGGAGTTGGTGCTGTTTTCCGGGCTGATCGCCGGGACGCTGGTCTTTTACGCCTTCGAGATCAAGGCCGCGCTGGTGGGAATCGCGTTCTGGATCTTCTCGCTGTTCGTGCTGCGGCTGATGGCGAAACACGATCCGATGCTGCGGGAAACCTATCTGCGGCACCGCCTCTACAAGCCCTGGTATCCGCCGAATTCCACCCCCTGGCGCGACAACGCCGACAGCCAGGGCAGGCAGTACCGCGACCCCTGGAAGCTTTAGCTTTGCGGAGCGGCGCTTACGCCGCCAATCGCCGCCTTGCCAAGTGAAGCCGCGGCGTTATAAAGGCACGATTCATGGCATCCCTGAACCGGTTATGCTCTTTCCTCGCCTCAATCCCGCCGCACCCGCTCCTGATCGTCATAAGCGTTGCGGGACTTCTGCTTGTCTCCATCCTCATCCTCCAGGCCAGGGACAACCTTTTCGCCAAGCTGCGCCGCCACCGTTCACAAGACCCCGGCGTGGCCGATCTCCTGAACTGGGCGGCGGTCGTCGACGACGGGGTTATCCTCAACAAGAACGGCTCGCTCACGGCGTCCTGGCTCTACCGGGGCGCCGACAACGCCAGCGCCGCCAACGCCGACAGGAACAGCGTGTCCCGCTTCGTCAACGCGGCGTTGCAAAACCTGGGCAGCGGCTGGATGATCCACGTGGACGCCATCCGCCGTCCCTGTCCCGCCTACTCGAACCCCGCCTTTTCCCATTTCCCCGATCCGGTGTCCGCCGCCATCGACCGGGAGCGCCGCGAATTCTTCGAGCGATCCGGGGCGTTGTACGAGGGCTGTTTCGTCCTCACCGCCACCTGGTTCCCGCCGCTCCTGGCCCAGGCCAAGTTCGTGGAACTCATGTTCGACGACCCCGAGGGCAAGGCCGAAACGCTGTCCGACCGGGGGACGAGGATACTGGGCGACTTCAAGCGGGAGATAAACGCCCTCCAGGGGCGCCTGTCGTCGGCGTTCGCGCTGGAACGCCTCAAGGCGCGGCGCTTCGAGGACGAGCATGGAAGAACCATTGTCCACGACGACCTGCTCCGCTGGCTGCACTATTGCCTGACCGGGATCAACCAGCCCATCGCCCTGCCGGACAACGCCGCCTATATCGACAGCCTGATCGGCGGCCGGGACTTGACCGGCGGCGCCATCCCCGTCATCGGCGACAAGTACGTGATGGTCGTCGCCATCGACAATTTCCCCTTCCAGTCCTCGCCCGGCATCCTGTCCCGCCTGGCGGAACTGCCCTGCGAATACCGCTGGTCCACCCGCTTCATCTTCCTGGACGGTCACGAGGCGGTCGCCATGGTCAACAAGTACAAGCGGAAGTGGAAGCAGAAGATTCGCGGCCTCAAGGACCAGATTCTCCGGACCGACTCGGGCTCCATCGACCACGACGCCAGGGCGATGGCGGACGACTGCGACCTGGCTCTGGCGGAGGTGAACGGCGGGGTGGTCGGCATGGGATTGTACACCTCCGTCGTCGTCCTCATGGGGGAAAATCCCGGGGAGGCGAAGGCGGGCGCCGATTATCTGCAGAAAGTCCTCGCCACGCTCGGCTTCCCCGCCCGCATCGAGGACATCAACACCCTGGACGCCTTCTTCGGATCGCTGCCGGGGCACGGCGTTGAGAACGTCCGCCGCACCCTCATGAACACCCGCCATCTCGCCGATCTCATGCCCGCCAGTTCCATCTGGACCGGCCGGGAGGAAGCGCCCTGCGGGTTCTACCCGCCGCTGTCGCCGGCGCTGATGCACTGCGTCACCACCGGTTCCACCCCGTTCCGCCTGAACCTTCACGTCCGCGATCTCGGCCATACCATCGTTTTCGGGCCCACCGGCGCCGGCAAGTCGGTTCTCTTGGCGACCCTGGCGGCGCAGTTCCTTCGCTACCGGGACATGACCGTCTACGCCTTCGACAAGGGGCAAAGCATGTACACGCTCGCGAAGGCGGTGGGCGGCCAACACTACGACATCGGCGGCGAGGAGCGCGACGCCGCCGGCCGGGTTCGGGCCAAACACGCCTTCTGCCCGCTGCAATGGCTACAGAGCAAGGCCGATCTCGCCTGGGCCGCGTCCTGGGTGGAAACGCTCGTCGCGCTGAACGGCGTCGCCGTCACCCCGAAGCAGCGCAACGAGATCAACCGCCGCCTGGAGGTGTTTTACCGCACCGGGGAGCGGACGCTCCTCTCCTTCGCGACCGGCCTGATGGACCGGGAAATGACTTCGGCCCTGGAGATGTACACCCGCGAGGGAATGCTCGGCCACCTGCTGGACGCCAACGAGGACGGGCTGGATTTAAAGGCAACTTCGTTGCTCCGTCCCGGCGCGGGTCCGGGGTTTGCGGACGCGCCGCCGGCGCATCATGACGAGGGCGATGAGGTGCGCAAAGGTGAAGGCGGCGGCCTGACCGTGTTCGAGATCGAGGAATTGATGGCGATGGGCGACGCGAAGATCGTCATGCCGGTGTTGCTGTACCTGTTCCGCCGCATCGAACGCTCGCTTCGCGGCCAGCCGGCGGCGATCATCCTCGACGAAGCCTGGCTCATGCTCGGCCATCCCGCCTTCCGCGACAAGATCCGGGAATGGCTCAAGATCATGCGCAAGAACAACTGCGCCGTGGTCATGGCGACGCAATCCCTCTCCGACGCCGCCAATTCCGGCATCCTCGACGTGATCCGCGAATCGACGGCCTCGAAGATCTTCCTCCCCAATCCCCACGCCAAGGGCGAGGACACGGCCGAGGTTTACCGCCGCATGGGATTGAACGGCCGGCAGATCGAGATCGTCGCCAACGCCATACCCAAGCGCCAATACTACTACGCCTCCGAGGAGGGGAACCGCCTGTTCGAGCTGGCGCTGGGGCCGCTGCAATTGGCGCTGCTGGCGGTCTCGGACAAGGATTCCGTCGCCAGGGTGAAGGACCTGGAGCGGAAGCGCGGCGACAAATGGCTGGTTGAATGGCTGGTTTCGCGCGGGGTCGATCCCGGGGTCGTCAAAACGCTTGCGAAAGGCATGGCATGAACATCACCGATCCGTTCCGGGGCGCGAAGAAAGAGGATGCGGCCATCGACGCCAATCCCTATCTCAACGCCAGGCGCGCGTGGAACGAGCACGCCGGGGCGATCATCGCTTCCCGCCGGATCTGGCAGGCCGTCGCCCTGATCGCCCTGCTGATCGCCCTGGGCGCGGTCGGCGGGCTGATCCATCTGGCCAGCCGGTCGACGTTCATTCCATACGTGGTCGAGGTTGACAAGCTGGGCCAGGCGGCGGCGGTGAAACGGGCCGACCGCGCCCCGGCCGCGGACGAACGGATCATCCACGCCGCCCTCGCCGCCTTCATCCGCGATGTGCGCATGGTGTCGTTCGACCGGAACGCGCAGAACGACGCCATCTGGCGGGTCTACGCCCTGCTGCAAAGCGGCGACCCGGCCACGGTCAAGATCACCGAATACATGAAAGACCCGGTCACCAGCCCCGGCAAACGGGCGGAGGAGCTTTCCGTCGGAGTGGAAATATCGTCGGTCCTTCGCCAGACCCCGGAGACATGGGAGATCATCTGGACCGAACGGGTGTGGAACCGGCAGGGGGTGCGGGTGGAGCAATACCGGATGCGCGGCCTGGCGGCGGTGTACCTGGTCCCGCCCACCAGCGCCACGACGGAGGAGGAAATACGCAAGAATCCCCTGGGCATTTATGTCAGGGATTTCACCTGGTCGAAAACTTTGTGATGGCGCGGGGTTTTGCGCTGGCGCGGCCTTCCAACCGCCGAAGTCCGCGCCAGCGCGAAAGGAATTGTCGAATGGGAGGAGAGAAGGTGAAAAGCACTGTGTATCGACTGTTTTTGGCCCTGTTTGTATCGACCGCGCTTTCGTCGCCGCTGACGGCCGGCGAGGATGCGGGACCGGCCAGGGCCGACGACGCGTTGCTGGAGGATCTGTATTATTCATCCGGGAGCGTCGAATTGACCGCCAAGGAAAAGGCGGCGATAGCCATCGCCGAAGCCTGGCAACAGGGCGAAGCGCTGACCATGAATCCGGTCGCCGGTCCGGACGGCTCCATCGAATTCCTGTTCGGGGCGGAACGGCCGTCCATCGTCTGCGCCGTCATGCAGATCACGGACATCGAACTCCAGGCCGGCGAAGCCGTGACCGGCGTCAACCTTGGGGACTCGGTGCGCTGGCAGGTCCAGCCCGCCGTCTCCGGCGGCGACGTCACCCATATCCTGGTCCGGCCCCGGCAGGTCGGTCTCGACACCTCGATGGTGGTCACCACCGACCGGCGCACCTATCACATCCGCCTCCGCTCCCATCGCGTCGAATACCTGCCCCGCGTCCGCTTCAGCTACATGGAGGACGCCCTCGCCAAGTGGGACGCCGTCAAGGCGAAGGCGGCCGAGAAGCGCGAGGCCGCAACCATCCCGGAGACCAACGAATACCTGGGCGACCTCGATTTCAACTACCAGGTCGCCGGCAAGGCGGCCTGGAAGCCGGTCCGGGTCTACAACGACGGCGTGAAAACCATCCTCGAAATGCCGGCCAGGATGCGCCGGACCGAGGCGCCGACCTTGCTGGTGGTGCGGAAGGAAGGCCGGGTGTTGAAAAAGGCCGAGACCGTATTGGTCAACTATCGCGTCCAGCGCGGCCGCTACATCGTCGACGCGGTGTTCGACCAGGCGGTCATGGTCGTCGGCGTCGGCGGGAACCAGGAACGGGTGACCATCACCAGAACGCCACAGGCGCGGAGGGGCGCATAGCGCCCATTCCCCCCGCGAACGCCCGGGGCCGAAACACCGCGCCGCTGGCGCATCATGACAGTCCGGGCCGGACTGGCGGCCCCCGCGAACGCCCGGGACTGAAACACCGCGCCGCTGGCGCATCATGACGAATGGTTACTGTGGTTTTAGAGGAGACGACAAATGAAAATCCTTGCCGCCGTTTTGCTTTTTGCCTTGTGTTGTTGCGGTTGCCGTCAAGCCGCGCGTTCCACCGGCGACTTCGCCGACGTCAAGCCGGACGGATTGGCGGAGGACGCCCTGGGTGCGATGCTGTCGGCCTATCCCCCGGCCAAGACCAGATTGGCGCTTCTCCATCCGGCGGATGACGCCTTCGGCGCCGGACTGACGGAAGCGCTTCGCGGCAACGGTTACGCCGTGGCCGAATACGCGGCGCCGGCAAGGGCGATAAGCCGGACGGACGCACCGCCCCCCGACGGGCTTGAATTCGCCTATATCCTCGAT